>CAMENK010000006.1 GCA_945928335.1 uncultured Bacillota bacterium | reverse complement strand
AAAAATATTGACAAAAAAAAAAATATAAAACAAACAACAAACATAAAATTGAAGAAATAATGTTTGATAAAAGGAAGGAAGATAAAAAATGGGAGAAAATAATGAAAAAAGAAAACATTAAAGAATTTAAGCCTGAAACATCCAAAAATATAGGTAAAGATTTTTCAAGTAAAAAATTTGAATTATATGAAATAACTATGGAAAGTGAAAAATTAAAAGCTTTTAGAAAGACATATATTGATACTTTTAAAGGAAATTTAGTTAGTAGAATAATATCATCTAGCCCAGTATGGTTTAATTATACTGAAGGATTATTTGATGCAGACAAAGTGTTAAAAGGTAATTACTTTGAATTTGGTTCTTTACCTATTAAAAGAATAAATAAGAATTTTATAATTGGTTTTATAGAAAATCCTACATTAAGTAGTCAAGTTCGAGCAATTAAATTTGAAGGAAAAACATATTATATTTACTTAACTTCAGATATAGTGAAAAAAGGTAGTACTTATCATGTAAGTCCTACATTAAAAATAAATGAAGATTTATATAACATTGCAAAAATACAAGCAAGAGATTTTTCAGGATTAACTGTTAGTGATTTAAGCAGATATAGAGAATTCTTTAAAGTAGGAAATATTCCATATCTTACAATAACTGAAAATTGGATAGAAGATTTATATAGAAATGGTCACATTAGTAGAAGTGAATATAATAATCGTCTTAAAAAATATGAAAACGAAGTTAGATTAGTTCAAACATTAAAATAAAAAAGCTTTCGGCTTTTTTATTTTATTATATTTTGTAAATTACTTTTTATTTTAGCATCTTTTATCTTATCAATCTCATCATACACTTTTAAAAATTTAAGTTTAGCTTCATATTCATTAAGTTTACTATTTATATTATTTATTGTTTTACCAACTAACGATTTACTAACTCCCAAATTTTCTCCAATTTCAGTAAATGATAGATCTTCAAAATAATAATATTCAAAATACTCCTGTTGCTTACTTGTTAATAAATTTTTATAAATATCATAAAGTCTAATAATTCTTTCTCTTTCTAACATGAAATCATATCCTTATAAAGATAGAAACATATTAAAGTCTTTGGATCAGTAATAACCCTATTTTTTATTAAGTTCTCTATCTCTTCTAAACTATAAAACTTAACTTCTTCTACATCATCTTCAGCTTTTGGATTACAAATTACATTTTTAACCTTTATAAAAAATATATGCATTTCACCATCAGACATATTTTCAATAATATTATATGTAAGAATAGGTTCATTCGTAATTGTAATAATATTATCTCTAGTTATTCCACATTCCTCTTCTAATTCTTCTATAATAATATCTTTTTTAGAAATGCCCTTATCTAAAGTACCACATGGAACTTCTAAAGTATTTCTACCTAAAATAGGTCTATATTGCTTTACTAAAGCCATCTCACCATTTTCATTTATAACAATTCCTGCTGAGGCACCTCTTAATTGAACCTTTGTATAAGTTTCAACTTTTCCATTTCTATCTCTTTCACATTCATAAATATTAACAAAACCTTCATATAATGTTTTCACTTTACCACTCCTTAAACAACCCATATATATAACTTTCTATATCAAAAGGAATCATATCTTCTTCCTTTTCACCTAATCCTACAAACTTTACTGGAAGTCCTATTTCTTCTTTCACTCCAAGAACAATTCCACCTTTAGCTGTACCATCTAACTTAGTTAAAATAATACCTGTAATATCACAGATTTCTTTAAAACTTTTAGCTTGACTTATTCCATTTTGTCCAGTTGAAGCGTCAATTACTAGTAAAGTTTCATCTACTTTACATTCTTGTTTTTTCTCTATAATTTTATTTATCTTTTCTAATTCTTTCATCAAATTAACTTTATTTTGCAACCTACCAGCAGTATCTATTAAACATACATCAATGTTTTCTTCTTTTGCTTTAGTTAGACCTTCATAAACTACAGTAGCGGGATCAGTATCATCTCTTCCATAAAAAAGTATTCCTAATTTATCAGCCCATAATTTAAGTTGACTTACCGCGCCTGCTCTAAAAGTATCCGCACCTATGAACATAACTTTTTTGCCTTCATTCTTCATTCTATAACCTAACTTAGCTATACTAGTAGTCTTTCCAACTCCATTAACTCCAACAAACAAAATTGTAGTCATACCACTTTCATTATAATTTATTTTACTAACTAATTGTTCTCCATTAACATAAATAAGTAAAAGTTCATCTACAATAACTTCTTTCAAATACTCAAAATCACTAATATTTTCTTCCTTCACTCTTTTTTTAATTTTATCTATAAACTTTTCAGTCACTTTAGTACCAACATCAGCCATAATAAGTATTTCTTCTAATTCATCATAAAATTCATCACTAATTTTAGTATACTTAATACCAAGTAAATTTAATTTATTAACAAAATTATCTCTAGTTTTAGTAAGTCCTTCATCATACTTTTCTACATTTTCTTTATTACTAAATACTTTTTTTATTTTATCAAATATGCCCATAACTACCCTCCGTATTAATTATATCAGTTTATATTTTAACACGCTAGACATTTTATCATTTTTGTAGTATAATTAACATATTGATTTTCTTTTATTAGAAATTTAGGAGGAATTTTATGAAAACACAAGAAAAAGAGACTTTTGTGTTCGCTTTAGGCGGACTTGGAGAAGTTGGGAAAAATATGTATGCAATTATGCATGATGATGAAATAATTATTATAGATGCTGGAGTTATGTTTCCAGAAAATGATTTATTAGGAATAGATTATGTATTAGCTGATTATACTTTTTTAAAACAAAATGAAGAAAAAGTAAAAGCTTTATTTATAACACATGGACATGAAGATCATATAGGTGGAATACCATATGTATTAAATCATTTAAACATACCAGTTATATATGCACCAAAAGTTGCAAGTGAATTAATAAAGAAAAAATTAGATGATCGTGGAATTGTTTATAATAATATAATTATATTAACAGAAGAAACTAAACCAAAATTTAAACATTTTGAAGTTGAATTCTTCAGAACTACTCACTCTATACCTGATAGTTATGGAATAAGTGTAATGACACCTAATGGTAGAGTTGTTACTACTGGAGGCTTTAAATTCGATTTAACTCCAATAGGCCCAATGGCTAACTTAGGTAAAATGGCTTCTATAGGAGACCAAGGAGTTAAATTATTACTTTCTGATTCTACTAATGCATTAGTACCAGGATTTTCAACTAGTGAAAGCGATGTAGATGAAGCATTAAGTGATATAATAAGAACTTGCACTGGAAGAATAATCTTAGCAACATTTGCTTCTAACATATATAGACTTATCCACATAATTGAAACATGTAAGAAAAATAATAGAAAAATATGTCCATTTGGAAGAAGTATGATAAATAGTATAGAAATAGCAAAAGGTTGTGGTTTAATTAAAGATAAAGATGTAATCATATCTAATGATGAAATGAAAAAAACAAAACCAGAACATTTATGTTTATTAGTTACAGGAAGTCAAGGAGAACCTCTAGCAGCATTAAGTAGAATTGCAAATGGAGTTGATTCAAATATTACTTTAATGAAAGATGATACAGTAATATTCTCAAGTTCTCCTATTCCAGGAAATGCAATGAGTATTAACAGAGTTATCAACAAACTTTATTTAAAAGGAGCTAAAGTATACACTACTTCAAATGACTCAGATATTCATACTAGTGGACATGCTAAACAAGATGAATTAAAATTATTGATAAGACTTATGAAACCTGAATATTTCATGCCAGCACATGGAGAATATAGAATGCTTCAAAGTCATGCAAACTTAGCTATTGAATGTGGATTACCTAAAGATCATACATTCATATTAAAAAATGGTGATATGTTAGCACTTTCAAAAGATGGAGTAAGACTTGCAGGAAGTATTCCAATAAATGATATTTATGTTGATGGTAAAAGAATTGGCGATATTGGTACAAGTGTAATAAGAGATAGAAAAATAATGAGCACTGATGGTGTACTAATAGTAATTTTAAACATTGACCCAGAAAGAAAAACCTTATCACTTGAACCAAATATAACTACTAGAGGATTTGTAGTAGTTAATGAAAATTCTGAACTATTAACAAATATACAAAACAAAGTTAAAGCAATTGCATTATCAGAATTAAACAAATATAACTTTAGTATAACAGACTTAAAAAATAGAATAATACTTGAACTTAACTCATATACGATTGAACAAACTGGTAGAAGACCAATCATCATGCCAATGATACTTGAAACAAAAAATTCTAGAAACGATTTCTAGAATTTTTTTAATCTATTTAATTACTATTTAGCAACTTCCTCAGCTCTTGTTTCTCTTATTACAACAACTTTAATTGTACCAGGATATTGCATTTCTTCTTCAACCCTATCTTTAATATTTCTAGCAATTTTATAGCTTTCTAAATCATCTACTTCTTCAGGTTTAACAATTACCCTTAATTCTCTACCTGCTTGCATAGCAAATGTTTTTTCAACACCTTCGATAGAATTTCCGATTTCTTCTAATTGTTCTAATCTCTTAATATAATTCTCTAAAGAATCATTTCTAGCTCCAGGTCTAGCAGCTGATAAAGTATCTGCGATTGAAACAAGCTCACTTATAACACTAGTAGGTCTTTTATCACCATGATGGCTTTCAATTGCGTTTATTACAATCTCATTTTCACCATATTTTTTGGCAAACTCTGAACCTAATTCAACATGAGATCCTTCAACTTCAAAATCTATTGCTTTTCCAATATCGTGTAGTAATCCAGCCCTTTTTGCAAGAGCAACATTTTCACCCAACTCACTAGCCAAAAGCCCAGCTAAATTGGCAACTTCAATAGAATGTTGTAAAGCATTTTGACCATAACTAGTTCTAAAATATAACTTACCAATTAACCCAACTAACTCTGGATTAACTCTTGTAATACTTAAACTAAATAAAGCTTCTTCCCCTTTCTCACGAATAATACGTTTAAAATCTTCACAAACTTTATCATATATTTCTTCTATTCTAGCTGGATGAATTCTACCATCCTTAATAAGTTGTTCCAAAGTTACCTTAGCAATTTCTCTTCTTAATGGATCAAAACTAGAAAGCACTATTACTTCAGGAGTATCATCTATAATTAAATCTACGCCAGTAATTGACTCAATAGTTCTAATATTTCTTCCCTCTCTACCAATAATTCTACCCTTCATTTCATCATTTGGTAAAGTTACAGTAGTAACTGTTTGTTCATTGGCAACATCAGTTGCATATCTTTGCATACTATTTATTAAATATTCTTTAGACTTTCTATCTGCTTCTAACTTAGCATCATTTTCTCTTTCTCTTAAATAAATAGCAATTTCTTTAGACATCTCATCTTCTACTTTTTTCATAACCAAATCTCTAGCTCTATCTTTACTAAAACCAGAAATCTTTTCTAATAATTCAATTTGTTCTTTTAAAACAGAATCCATTTTTGCATCTTTTTCTTGAATTTCTTTTTGTTTAGCTAATAAATCTTTATCTCTTTTATCTAAATTTCTTTCTCTTTCTTGTAAAAGTTCATCTCTTTTATTAAGACTATTTTCCCTATTTTCTACAAGTTCTTTAAGTTCAGTTATTTCTTTTTTCTTTTCTTTAATCTCTGCATCAGTTTCTTGTTTAATTTTATAACTTTCCTCTTTTAACTCTAAAATTCCATCACGTTTAGCCTTTTCAGCTTCTTTTTGTGCCTTTTCAAGTAAATTATTAGCTTCTTTTTTCATATTTATTACTTTCAATTTATCTAATAAATAAAATATTAAAATCCCTAAAAATAATCCAATTATAATTAGCAAAATGGAGTAACCTGCATTTTCCATAATATTCCTCCATTCCAATATAAGAAGTTTACACTCCTAATCTAATTTTAATACATTTTAAATTAAAGTTCAATGTTTTTTATTTCTTTCCACATGATAGAAATATTGAATTACTAATCCACAATATTTTCCAAAAGTATTTAACATATATTCAGAAATACTTTTTATATCATCTTTAACATTAAAATTATTACTTACATATTTTCTTACCCATGTATCTATAGGAAAAGTATCAAATCTAGAATATCCAAATAACAAAATACAACTAGCAACTTTAGTACCAATTCCTTTAATTTTAGTTAATTCATCTAAAGCATCTTTGGTAGATAAACTATCTAATTTATCTAAAAAATTAGGTTCCTCTTTTAACTTATTCAAAGCATTAACAATATAACTATCTCTAAACCCAACACCAAAATTTCTAAAATCATTTTCATTTAAATCTTTAATAACATCAAATGTAGGAAATAAATAATATTCTTTATTTCTAAATATTACTTTCTCCCCATAAGCTTCACTAAGTTTATTAACACTTTCATTAATTCTTTTGACATTATTATTTTGACTAATAATATATGTTATATACATCTCAAATTTATCTTGTCTTAATATCTTATATCCACAACATTTAGAAATATCTTCTTCTAATATACTATTATTAGTAACTAAACAATCATTTATTTCTTGATAATCTCTATATAAATCTAAATAATTGCTAACTACTTCTTCTAAATTATTTTCATTATTACTTGTAACTAATAAATATTTATTATCTTCTTTAATATTAACTACCCTATCCTTGAGAATAATTGTATATGAATTATCTAATTCCAAAATCATTCTAAAACACTGACCACTAAATAAAGTATCATATAAATTAATATCTTTTTTAAGAATTTTTACCATATGCCTAATCTCCTATAATAGTCTAAATAAACACCATTATTTTCATATAAAATTAAGCTAGACATAGTAAATCTCTGATAAACATCATTATTAACTTTATTTAAGTATTCATCATCTATATTATCATTGAACTTAATAAACTCCTCAGTAATTGAATTATAACTACCGTTTTCATTTATCCAACTTCTATCACTTAATATAACTAAACCTTCATTATCACTTAAAGCATCCCTTCCCATTAAAAGACGAGAATCATAAGAAATACCAAACAAATTATATACAGTAGGTAAAACATCTATACTACTTACATATTTATCAACTACTATATTCTCTTCCATTCCACTATTATATATAATTAAACTAGTATGGAAATTTTCAAATTTATTACTTCTATCAATAGAGCTTCTCTCATTTAATTCGCCTTTAGTAAGACCATATGGATAATGATCTGGCGAAATCACGATAACAGTATCATCTAATTTTCCTGCTTCTTCTAAATATCCCAAAAGTTTTTCCATCGCGCGATCAAACTCAATATTTGCTGCCAAATAAGCCTTAACATGATCAGAATAAGGTAAATCCTTAACTAAATCTCTATTTTTATAAGCCATACTATTACCTGTAAAAGTATAATTTAAATGTCCACTTACAGTCATATAATAAATCATAAATTTATCACTATTTATATAATCATTTATAGTGGCATCTATCATTTCAACATCACTTTCAGGCCATATTCTACAATTCATTAGTTTCTCTAAACCATTACCACATCCAATATAATTAGTAAAACCTAAATTAGGATGACTTAAATTTCTATCATAATATGCATATGAATGGTCATGATAGGCATTTACAACATCATACTCTAAATTATTAAACATTCTTCCTATCCCATAAGGCATAAATATATTACTACTTCTATAAAAACTCCAAACTCCTTCTTTTGGAATTAAACTATTCAAAAACATATATTCCCCATCACTAGTACTTACAGAAAATAAAGGTTGATAATAATTATTAAAAACAAAACCATGATTAACTAACTTATAAAGTGTTGGTGTTAAAACTTCATCTATAGCTATAGTATCAAATCCCTCAGCAGTTATATAAATTAAGTTTTTTCCTTCAAATATTCCAGTATATTCATTTTTATTAGTAGGCAAAGTATTTCTAAAATATTCATGCATCTTAATAACATTTTGATCAGTTTCATTGTTTATAAGAGATTCAAAATTTATATCTAAAACATTATACTCTATCTTTTCTTCTATTTCATCAATAGGCTTATTAATAACTTCATTATTTAAAGTAAACTTTTCTTCAAAACCAAAAATAAACCTTTCCACATCCATTACTTCCATTGAAAGTAATCCTGCCTTATTTATCATAATCATTGGTGCATGTATTTCAAAATAAAGTCTCTTAAGAGAATACATACCATTATTACTTAATTGAACAACAATAAACTTAATTATAATTAATCCAAAAAATAAAGTTATACACATCAATTGATAAAGCTTTGTTTTATGAAATTTAAAAATTCTTTTACCAAATATAATAAATAAAAGTAATGGTAATAACATTAAAAAAATAACAAATATATTATTTTTAACCATAATCATAATAGAACTAAAAAATCCACCAAATACCTGATTAGTTCCTCTTAATACACTAAAAACTGAATATATAGAATTATAAAATTTATAATAAACATACTGACTTATAAAAATAAGAGTTATAAAAAAACTTATAAAAATAGAAATTACCCTATTAACTTTAGAATTACCTAAAGAAGAAATAAAGGATAACAAAAATACAAATGATAAACTGAATAATATAACTAACAAAGTATTTAAACTAAATATATTTTTTAATACAAATCCTCTATAAATTAACTCTAAATATAATATTAAAAATAGATAATATAATAATAATGGAATTTTTCTTCTTTTCACTACTATACACCCCATTTAATTATATCACAGAATAATAAAAAGAAGAAACCAAAATAGTTTCTTCATAAGAGAGACTCTTTACATCTCTCACTATTATAATATTCAAATAATTAAAATTTATTCCTGATTTTTTAATAAATTAGAATGTTTTTTAGCAAAATACATTAAAGCCAAATCAAACTCATTATCATCATCTAATCCAGAATAATATATCTTACCATTTTTAGATACTAATTTTCTAATCATAAAATCTTTATCATCTTCCGAATTAACTAAATAAGCATAACTATTACCATTTTTTTCAATAATATCTGTTTCAATAAACTCTTTTCCATCTATATCAACCACTTGAAATTCCATTATTTTCCAACTCCTTTGCTTATTTCTTCACTTTCTTCTATTGAATTATAATGATCTAATTGACTTTGACAAGCTTTTGAAAACTCAGAATAATTAGTATAACCATATCTTATTACAACATCATTTAAATCTTCAACATTTAAATAATTAGTATCGGTTTTACCAACTAATTTGCTTAGTTCTCTAACTATTTTATCAACATTTTTTACATTTTCTTTACTTTTAAAATCATCAACTAAGATACTTCCAATCTTTAATTCTTTAGTTATATCATATAATGCATACTTTCTATTTATTTCACTCAATTTACTTAAATCCATTGCCATTTCTTCAGGTATCATAACTTGTTTTCCATCAATTATATCCCAATTTTTATCACTATGGAAAATTTGAATACCTTGACCATTATATATACCTTCAGATTCAATTATAATGCTATCACTAGGATAAGTATCAACAGGCTTTTTACTCATATGAGTACCAACAGCAACAATAGTAGCAGTAATTAAAATAGTAGCAACAATTTTAGTAGCAAAATCTCTTTTTTCTTTTTTTACAATTCTTTCTTTTTCACTCTTTTCTAAACTAGCTTTTCTACTATTTTTTAATCTATCTAAATATTCTTCATTGTAACCCATTTCTTCTAGAGCCCTCATAGCGTCCCTTTCTTTAAAAATTCTATCTATATCTCTATATTCTTGGTTTTCTCTAAATCTATCAATCTTTCTTTGATCTAATTCTTCTATTAAATCTTCACGTTCCATATCCTATCCTCCATCTAGAATATATTATATTATTTAACACTTGTCAACAAAACGCTAAAATATTTACATTTTTTGACACTAGTCATCAAAAACATTATTAACAAGTTCTTGAATTTGCTTTTTTCTTTCTTCAGTAGTATCTCTATCTATAATAATTTTAATTACATCTCCTTCTTTAGCATCTGGAATTAAAATTTTAGGAATATTAACACTCTTTCCAACCTCTAATTCAACTACAGCATAATCTCCTTCAAATCTATCTATAATTACTTTCATAAAACACTCACTTTCTATTTTGATGTACTTACTTCTAATGAATTTCCATCACTTGTTACAACAATATTTCCATTTAAATCAGTCCTATATATACTAGCACCTACGTTTACCCATCTATCAATTATTGACTGGTATGGATGATTATATTTATTACCATAACCTACCATAATTATTGCATATTTAGGGCTCACTTTATTTACAAATGATTGACTAGATGAGCTATCACTACCATGATGTCCCACCTTAATAACATCTGCAGAAACATCACTTATGATTTCATTCTCACTTTTAGTTTCAGCATCCCCCATAAACAAAAACTTCCTATCTCCATAAGTTATTTTTAAGACTGCAGAATAATTATTTAAATCACTATATGACTCACTATTTGGAGCAAGAATATCAATATTTAAATTTTCACTATCCAAAATATTAACACCTGCTTTGGCATTATTTACTTTTAACCCCTTATCAAAAATAGTATTTAATAAATTTTCATAAGTCTTACTTGTAGATACTACTTTAGGCATATATACTTTTCCAATATCAAAATTATTTATTATATATGCAAGACCACCAATATGATCTGTATGTGGATGAGTTCCAATTAAATAATCTATTTTAGCATATCCTAGTGTTTTTATATAATCAGAAACAATATTTCCTTCTGACTCCTCTCCAGCATCTATAAGCATTGTTTCTTCATTAGGTAATTCTATAAAAATCGAATCTCCCTGTCCAACATCTATGAAATGTATTTCAATACTGCCAACTAAATCATTAGCTTTAGAAACACTTATTGAATTTTCATCATAAAAAACACTATAAAAAATTCCTATTAAAATTACCAAAAATATAGAAACAATATTTTTCTTTAACCTAAATTTATTTATTCTACTCATATACACACCTTTACTACTCTAATAAAATTATACATCATTTATTAAAAATATCAATTATTCGTTTTTTATTATTGCCTCTATTTTAACTAAAAAGCAAACCTCAAAGGTTTGCTATATTTTATTTAGATTCTATAATTACTTTTAATTTATTAATTCTACTAAATAATAATGTACATATTTTATCTATTCTTCTATCGGTCATTTTAGTTATATTTTGATATTTGTGTAAAATCTTTTTATATCTTGAAGTAATCTTTATATGGAGTTACTTTAAATTCACTGCCATCTTTTCCAATATATTTCTTTCTTTCTGGATCATACTCCATATCTTTAATTCTATCATAATCAAAGTTTGACATATTAACTTATACCTCTCTTTCTTCTATTTTCTTCTCTAAGTTTATCTACTTTTTCTTTATGAATTATATTTTTAATTTTAGTATAAATAGGATTAAAATAATTATCGAGTTCATAAAAAATTTCATATTTCACTTCTAGTTCTAATTCAATATCTTGTAATTCATTTATTTTTTCTATTGTTGGCAATTTTTTTTCTAATTTTTTAATTTCTTCATAAAAATATTGAACCTTTTGATTATCATCAGCAAAATCATATTCATTTAAAATGGCTGTTAAAAATAATAATAAATTATTTAAGTCTTTTTCAAACATTTATTTATTCTCCTTTCTTGCAATTTATTATATATATTGCTATTGCAAATGTCAATATTGCTTGTTTTTGCCTATTTTAAGGCACTTTTAAGAGAAGTTAGTACAAAATATTATTGTTTAGTTTAACTCTTTAATAAAGTTTTCTAAATCCTTTATTTCAAGTTTATTTGATAGATTACCAACATATAAAGTTTTAGAATAGTTAAATGCTAGAAATGTAATACCTTTAATTATTATTCGATGAGGTTCTACATAACTTAAATTTGATTTATCAATATTTCTAATATTTCCATTTATAATAGTAGGTTCGGTTTACAAAAATAAAATATAAATTCTGTTTTCTTTTTTAATCATTTTCAATCTCTAATTCTTTAGTAGTAATGCTAATCATAAAATTCATCTTTACCAACTTAAACACTAATAAAGTACCAACTTCTAAATAGGAAATTGATACTTATATATTTAAGTCCTAAACTCGAAAAGTTCGAGCGTATTTCCTTTGGAGCGATAAATAAAGATATTTGAAACTCCTTAAGTTGTTGATAAACAACTAATATTTAATAAAATCATAATATTTCATCTGAAAATTTACAAGTATTTTTTTGAAAAAAATACATATAATAGAATTGACAGATGATTATTTTTTATGATAATATAATGTCAGTGAGTGAGTAGATCGCTGAGTTACTGAAGGGTGCGATTAATTCACACCAGCAAGCTTGCCTTGTGGGTTCCTTCAGTCAGGGGAAAGCTCACTTTTTTTATTTTGTTAAAAACTCTATAAGTTTTTTTAACTCGATAGCATTACTATCACTAGGAACTAATTTTAGTCCATAACTAATTAAATTTTTTCCTTTTGAATATAATTTATTTTTTATTTCTTTAATGTATTTAAAATGTGTTTCATCATTGTATTTTAATGCTTGAAATAATGCACTACAACAACAATCTGCAAGTTGTAATAATTTTTTTCTTTCATTTGGGATGATTTTTATACTTTTAATTTTTGAACTGTCTATTTCAAACTTTTTGTGATTATTACTATTTAAATATTCACTTAAACTTTTCTTTGACAAATTTCCTCTGGAGCTAATATTAATATTTGCTATACCATTTACTTCATTCATATACCAGCATATTCTTTCATAAAGATAACCGCTAAAATAATTATATATATTATTTGATGGTATTAATTTAATGCATTTAGTATCAACAATAACATTTATTATCTTTATATCAAGGTCTTTAATTGTTTCCATTATCATTTTTTTATTTGGATATCCTTTTATTAGTTTCCAATGTAATTGTGATTTTATATTCATTTCTAAATTTGATTTGATTTCATCAACTTTTTGTGATGTAATTAAATCTTTTTCTCTTTCAACAATAATTGCAGTTAATATAAAATATCTAGAACCTTTATTAATTCCTTCATCGCCAGATTCATCTATATAAACATTATATTCTTTAATATCCATATTTTACCTCCAATAGCTAAAATAATTATATCATATATAAATGATAAAAAAACTTTATTACAATTAAAATGTTGAAAAAATAAAAATATTAAAATTAGAAAGCCATATCTGCCAGGATAGATTTAATATAGTTTTGTAGTTCTGATATTTTTAACTTGGTAGATAGATTCTCAATATAAATCTCATTAGAATAATTAAAAAACAAAAAGTTGATTCCTTTTATAATTATTCGGTGTGGTTCAATATAGGTTAAATTAGTTTTATCTAATTTTCTTATATTACCATTTATAAATGTTGGAGTAGTATTAGCAAACTCACAAATATATGAGGTTTTTGTTTTTAGAGATTCATCAATATCAAGTTCTTGTTTAATAATAGTAATCATTTTATCCTTTCTATTTGGATGATTCTTTGTATTTATATCTTCCAATTTTGACGAGTGGATTTTAATAAACACAAAAAACTAATCCATTCCTGAATTAGTTATTTATCAAAGCTCTAATAGTTCGAGCGTATTTCCTTATGGGGCGTATAGAGAAGAAGTCGAATAACTTTTCTCATACCAATAAGTTAGGTAGTAATAACTACTAACTAATATAAGTATACTACAAGAATTGTAAAATAAAGCAAAAAATATTCAAAAATAGTCAAGAATTTGTAAAAAACATTAAAATATGCTATAATATTGCCTGTAAGAAGGGAGAATTTTATGAAAGAAAAATTTGAAATGTTATTAGACAAAGATGAAGAAATTAAATGGGGAAATGGAATTAACATTTCAGCATATGTAAGAAAAAATTTTTTTAAGACATTTTTATTTGGTTTATTTCCTCCAGTTGCTATTTTAATGTTAGGAACTCCATATGGTTGGTTATTATTACTTTTGTCGTTACTAAAAGTTATTCCTATGTGGATTGGTGTTGCTCATTTTATTTTTTCAGTAGTGGCATGCTTAGTATATATTGCTATTTTAAATATGGAAGCAAAAAATACATTTTGTTGTATAACTAATAAAAGAGTTATCAAAAGAAGTGGTGCTTTCAATAACAAATTCGTTCATTATTCTTTAAAGAATATAGGCACTGTAAGAGTTGATGGTAGTATTTTTGATAGTAAAGGTAATAATCCTAGTGCAAGTTTATTTATTACTGTAAAAGATTATCATACTAATACTGATGGAAATACTAGACCTATGGTTCTTTCAGTAGATTCATTAAATAATGCTTATGAAGCTTATAAAATTTTAAGTGATCTTACTGAAGGTAATAACGAAAATTTAAGAGTTAAGATAGAAAAATAAAAATCGTAGCACGTTTTATTGAAAAGAAGTTTCAATGACAGAGGCGATAGATTTATATATATATTTTCTTACGAAGTTTTGAAAATATATAATTGAAATTTATTGCAATTCAAAAAATATAATTATTGCTTGAACAATTAGTTCTTGCTTAATTATGTTTTAGGGTTTCAAAAGGGAATATTCTCTTTGCACACCTCTATTGGCATAACCAATAGAGGTGTGTTTTATCTATTTCCAATAGATATTTATTGATGAGCATTGCTCGTCTTTTAAATATCAAAATCTTTGTCTTCATAATCTTTATCATAACCATAGTTTTGTTCATAGATATAATCATTAATTTCGTCTTCTCTAGGTGTTCCATCTGCAATATCGTGTAAATCTCTATCGTTATAATAATCTAGTTGATGATATGAAGTAATTTCTTTAAATACATCATTTTTATCTTTTTCAGTTCCTATGTGTGAAGTAATTTATTAAAGAACTTTTTTAAAGTTTGGAGAATTACATTTAAGAAATTATGAAGTTTTCTATTTTCATCTCTTAATTCTTGATTTTTGTCTTCAAGTTTTTTTATCTCAACTTCTAGGTGTCTATTTTCTTGTTTCATTTCAACTTTAATAACTCTTTTTGAGGTATTCATAAAGTCTTTAAGCGTATCATAAGTTTCCTTATCGATTTTAACTTCTTTACCAGTAATAGTTGGTTTAGAAGTTTTTAATTTTTCTTCTAGTATTTCATAATCTCTAGTCTTAAGATGATTTTGTTTTTCCATACGATTATCAAGTTTTTTTGTTAATTTCCTAAACTCTTTAATAGAGATATGTTCGTTATTACTATTTTTAATACCTCTTTTCAACTTTTTCATAACCATTAACAAATATGTCATCACACTCATCAAACATTAAATAATCAATATTATTAGCTTTAATAATATATGGCATAACATAAGCAATATTTGTTTCCTTAATACTTTTAATATTTCCATTTATGAAAATAGGTTTAGCACAAGCAAACTTACAAATCATTTTAACCTTTCTTTTTAGTTCTAAACTTATCTCTAATTCTTTAGTTTCTATTGTTAACATATAATCACTTTCACTTTCTTAAATAACAAAAAAACTAACTATTTCTAGTTAGCATTTATTACTCTCGAAATCTATTAGTTCGAGTTTCCTATTATATTGGAGCGGGTGTCGTAGTTATCTACAACTCTTTTCCAATAACGAAAGAGTACATATAATCTTCCGTTGCTAGTAATAATATACCACGTTTTAAGTGTTTATGGAATAGATTTTTGTTAATTTTACAATCCTTCGCACAAATTGTAATTTTTAAAACTCCTTCTTTAAATATACTTTCTCTGATATTTTATAAGAAACATATAAAATAACTAAAGTAACTATTGGCAATATAAACATCCAATAATTATTTAATATATCTAAATGTTGAAGAATTGGTTTAAAATCAACAAATTTTGAAATTAAACTTGCCAAAAATCCAAGACCAAACACCCCAACAAAAATTCCTATACGAGCCTTTTCTAAACCAAATTTATAAATAACTGGATACATAATAGACTGTATTATAATCGTAGCTGATATTGTTGCTAACAACATTTCTAAAATTGTACCCAAATCTATTGAATTATCTTTGATATAAGTAATGGTTGCAGTGATTATTGATACTCCTATAGTAATCATAAAAAGCAAAATAATTGTTGCTATATATTTTGACTTAATACTATTTTTTCTTCCATCTGGAAGTGCAATAACATAAGCATCCCATTTATTATAAACATCATAACTAAAAGTTGAGATCATAATAACAACACTCATAAATGGTAATACAAATGATAGATCCATTTCACCATTAAAAGTCATAAATCCAAACACAATAAATAAAATCATTAAAACTTTAATGTTACTTTTTACAAGTAAAAAATCTTTTTTTATTAATCCTTTCATTATCTCACTCCTTTAATCATCATTACCATAAGATCTTCAAGTGTTATCTTATCTATAGTATTAATATTATATTTCTTATTAAATTCTTTCTTATTTTCAACTAATACTTCATATTCATATTTAGATTTTCTATACCTAATAAAATCATTACCATTTATTTTTTTAAATTCCTTTTCAGTACATTTAACAATTCCATATCTTTCTAATAATTCATCTCTTGTTTTAGATAGTAATATCTCACCATCATTAATAAATACTATATAATCGGCAATGTGTTCTAAATCAGTTGTAATATGACTTGATAACAATATAGAGCATTCTTCATTTTGAATGAAATCTTGAAAAATATCTATAACTTCATTTCTAGCAACAGGATCTAAACCACTAGTTGGTTCATCAAGTATTAAAAGTTTAGGATGATGCGAAAGAGCGGTTGCAATTTCTAATTTCTTTCTCATCCCCTTTGAAAAAGTTTTAATTTGATTATTTTGGGGTAACGAAAATTCTTTTAAATATTTAAAATATAATTTAGAATCCCAATTTACATAAATATCTTTCATAATTGAATTTATATCTTTAGGGTTTAGTATTTCAGGAAAAAACATATCATCTAACACTATACCTATATCTTCCTTGATAGCCTTGTCATTTTTCCTATTATTCATACCAAATACATTTATCTCACCAGTATAATCATTTACTATATTTAATATAGACTTAATTGTTGTAGTTTTTCCAGCACCATTTTCTCCAATAAATCCTAAGATCATTCCTTTAGGTAACTCGAAACTAACATTCTTTAACTCAAAATCGTTATATTTTTTTGATAGATTTTTAACTTCTAAAATATTATTCATCATTTTTCCTCCTCGTATAAAATATTTATCATTTCTAATATTGTTTTCTTGTCAATGCTATTTAATTTTGCAATATTAACTGCTTCATCTAATAACAATTCTATTTTATTTAACAATTCTTCACGAACAACTTCATTATTTATTTCAGCCACATAGAAACCCTTTGATGGAACACTAATAACATATCCTTCATGCACTAATTCTTCATAGGCGTTTTTAGTTGTTATGACACTACATCTTAAATCTTTAGCAAGAGATCTAATAGATGGCAATAATTCATTTGCTTTCAATTCATTTGAAATAATTTTAGCTTTAATTTGCTCTTTTATCTGTTCATAAATTGGAACACCACTTGAATTACTAATTATAATTTCCATAATTCACCTCGCTTGTTTATATACATTATATACAGTATACACACATTTGTCAATATAAAAAAACAGATCAATTTAATTGATCTGCTCGATAAATTGTAATTTATGATTTACTTATTACTTTTTTCTGTCAACTTTTTTGTTTACACTATTGCTAATAATATAGAAATTTGAAATATAGCTACTGATAAAATTCTTATTTTCCATTTTCAAATTTTAATTTTTTTTGGCGCTTAGCTTCAAATTTCCAATAACCATGATTACGATTTCGATGTTTTTTTTGAATCTTGTTT
>CAMENK010000005.1 GCA_945928335.1 uncultured Bacillota bacterium | reverse complement strand
TCATCCAGTAGGACTTGCAATGGGTACTTATTTATTTGCTAATGATAAAGATAATGTTTATATGATTGATATACATGCTGCGAATGAAAGAATTAATTATGAAAGATATTTAAATGGTCTAAAAGAACAAGTTACTAGTAAAACTAATTTATTATTTCCTATTAGTATAGAGTTTTCAACTAATGAATTTATGACAATTATTGAAAATAAAGACTTTATAAATAGTATTGGTATAGATTTTGAAGAATTTGGAGTTAATACTATAAGAGTAACTGCACATCCTACTTGGATAAGAGAAGGATATGAAAGTGAAAGTATAAATAAAATATTTGATTTAATTACTAATATGGAAAGTAAATTTGATAGGGTTAAATTTAATGAACAGTTAGCAATAAATCTTGCGTGTAAGATGAGTGTTAAAGCAAATACTAATATAGGGCCTTTAGAACAAGAAACTTTAATTAAAAGATTATTTAAGTGTGAATTTCCATATACTTGTCCTCATGGTAGGCCAACTATTATTAAATATACTAAGTATGAATTAGAAAAAATGTTTAAGAGAGTTAATAATTAAATTTACTTAGAGTTAAATCTAAGTATTTTTTAATTTAATCATTGTAATTGTTTTAATTTCATGTTATTATTTCTTCGTGAAGTAATTAGACATTTTATAGATTATTGGAGGAAGATAAAATGAGTAAGATTTTTGTTATTGTTGGACCTACTGGAGTTGGTAAGACTGAACTTAGCATAGCACTTGCTAAAAAGTATAATGCAAGTGTTATAAATGCAGATGCGACACAAGTTTATAAAGATGTTAATGTTGGAGTAGCAAAGATTAGCAAAGATGAAATGCAAGGAATACCACATTTTATGATAGATGTGGTAAATCTAGATGAAGAATATACTGTTGCTGATTATCAAAGAGATGCTAGAAAAATATTAGATAATTTAATTAAAGAAAATAAAAATGTTATTATTGTAGGTGGTTCTGGATTATATATAAAAGCTTTATTATATGATTATCGTTTTACTAATGAAGATAAGAAAGAGAGTAATTTTCAAAGTTATACTAATGAAGAGTTAAAAGAAAAAGTTGATAGTATTTATAAAGATAATAATATTCATGTAAATAATAGGAAAAGATTAGAGAGATTCTTAGAACATTATAATAATACTGGTGAAATTATAATGAATAATGATTTTAAAGATAAACCTTTATATGATTTTGTTATGATTGGATTAACTACTGATAGAGAAAGTTTAAATAATCATTTGTCTTTAAGAATAAATGATATGCTTATGAAAGGTTTGATTGAAGAAGCTAATGTATTATCTGAATATTTAAAGATTTATACTTTTATAGGTTATAAAGAAGTTCTCGATTATAGTCAGAAAAAAATTGGCTTAAAAGAAGCTATTAAGATGATTGAATCTAGAACTAGAAATTATGCTAAAAGACAATATACATGGTTTAAAAATCAATTTGATAATATTACTTGGTTTAATACAGATTATAGAAACTTTGATAATACAATAAAAGAAGTTATAGATTATTTAGAAAGTCTATAACTTCTTTTAAAATGCTTCTAAGAAAAATTCTTCGTCATATAAATGTTCTTCTCTATCTAATTTATGTAATTTTTCTTTTGTTATTAAAAAGTAATTATTTTGAAATCTTGGATCTTCAGCATCATCCCAAGTAAGATCTAAGTGTAGCCATTGGCCTTCAATATAAACTAAATTCCATATGTGATTTTCACTACTTATTTTAATATTTGGTATGTTTAATAAATCTAAAAATATTGCCATCGCATCACTATAACCTGAGCATACACTATAACCTTCAATTAAATTACCATAAGCACTTGTAGAATCATAAGGGCTATTATTTGAAATAGCATTATCATCGTATGTTGAGTGACTAATTATATAATTATGTATTAAACTTATTTTTTCTCTATCTGTTTTACCATTCAAGTCTAGAATTTTAACTATTTCATTAACCTTATTATTTATAGTAATTATTTTATCTTGAGGATATTTATATGTAACTTTAACTGTTATAGCCCCATTACTTATTATCTTAGTATTTAAGTCTGAAAAACTATTATAAGGATGTACATAATTATTTATTTTAGTCATTAATATTTCATCAGTTACTAAGTCATTTACATCATCCATGCAATTAACATATTCACTAGGACAATAAAATGTAAATTCTTTCCAACCATTATTTAATATATTAAAATATATATTTAAAATATCCTCTTTATTATAAGGTGTATAATCATCAATATATGAAAATCTTATATAATCAAAATTTCTTTTGTACTCATTACTTTCTGCTATTATAGGCTTGTTTTCTTTAACTAGGAAATCCTTTATAGAAACACTTATATTATTACGACTAAGGTATACAACCAAGACTATCCCCATTAATAAAATTGTAAATAAAATATTTTTTATAGTCTTCATATTTTTATTATAAGATAAATATAAATAAAAAACAAGTAATTACTTAGTTGTTACTTGTTTTAATTTACTTGATAAATTTGATTTATATCTAGCAGCAGTATTTTTCTTTATAACTCCTTTAGATGCAGCTTTATCTATTGCTTTAATAGCAATATTAAATTTTTCATTAACATTTTCTACATCTTCTTTAATAGCTTTTTCAAATTTTTTAATAGCTGTTCTCATGCTTTGTTTAACATCATTATTAAGTAAAGCACTTTTTCTATTAGTTATAATTCTTTTCTTTTGACTTTTAATATTTGCCAAGACAATGCACCTCCCTTTAAGTACAAGTAAATTCTACCAAAAATATGTATAAAAATCAACTAAAACTTCATTTTAATAATAGGTGATATTATGTTTAAAGATAATATATTTTTAGAAACTAGTGAAAAATTAGCTAACTTGAGTGATTTAACTACTAAAAATAAAATAAATGATGATATTTTTGTAAGTGAAATAGAAATTGATTCTAGGTTAGGTAAACAAATTAAAAGAAATAAAGGAAAGTATATAACTATTACTTTTAATGATGATAAATTAGGAGATCATATTGAAACTTTAATAGAAACCATTAATATTGCCATTAAGAATACTTTTGATTATCTTAAATTAAATAAAAAAAGTAAAATATTATTTGTTGGTTTAGGAAATAAAGATATTACTAGTGATAAGTTTGGATATTTAATGATTGAAAAAATTGCTGCGAATAATAATTTATATAAAATGTATAAGGATGTTGAAGGTATTACAAATATAAATAGTTTTGAGTTTATTAAATCTTTAGTTTCTTTTATAGAACCTGATGTTGTTTTTATATTTGATTCTTTAAAAGCAGAAAATATTGAAAGATTAGGTACTACTATACAAATATCTACAGGTGGATTATATCCAGGAAGTGCTGTTTCTGATAAAGTTAATGAGATTAGTAAAAATACTTTAAAAAGGGATGTTATATGTATAGGTATACCTACAATAATAAATTTGGAAAGTATAAATATAGATAATCCTTATATGTTAATTTCTTCTAGAGATATTGATAGAGTAGTTGATGATATTAGTTCTATAATAAGTTTGTCAATAAATAGATTATTTTAATATGAAACGACATATTTTTTAATATAACTTATATATACTTTATCTAGGTGATAAAGTGAGAAGGAAATTTAGAAATGGAAATAAAAAAATAAA
This sequence comes from uncultured Bacillota bacterium, assembly GCA_945928335.1. GTDB lineage: Bacteria > Bacillota_I > Bacilli_A > RF39 > UBA660 > CAKOLN01. The sequence continues at coordinate 15,613 of CAMENK010000005.1, read as the reverse complement.
TATTTATTTATTAATATTTTTAGTGTCTTTTTTAGGTATGATTATATTTGTAAAATGTAATTTAATATTTGAAAATAATACTTTTTTAAGTAATTTAATTAGTGAAAGTACTAATAATAGTAATAGTATATTTTTAAGTATTAAAGATAAATTAACTAGTCCAAAATATATTTTATATAATGGCTTAAATAAGATAGTTGAAAAAGATAGTTTAAGTGCTTTTTCTACTATTGATATTGATGAATTTAATTATGAGAGTAGTAAGAGTGAGTATGTAGATGATCCAAATCCAATAGAAATATTTAATCCAATAGTATATTTATATAATACTCATCAATTAGAAGAATATAATTTAGAAAGTTTATATGATTATTCAGTTAAGCCTAATGTTTTAATTGCTTCTTATATATTAAGAGAAAAATTAAATAATAAAGGAATTAATACAATAGTAGAGACTAATAATATGAAAGAATATTTAAATAATAATAATTTATCTTACAATATGAGTTATCATGCGAGTGAATATTTTGCAAGACTTGCTCAAAAGGAGAATCCTACTATTAAATATTTGATAGATATACATAGAGATTCTGCTAAGTATAAAACTACATTTATTGAAATTGATGGTATTTCTTATGCTAGAGTGATGTATGTAGCTGGACTTGAACATACTACTATTGAAAATAATACTGGTTTTGCTGAAAGTTTAAATCAAATTACAGAGGAATTGTATCCAGGTCTTTCTAGAGGAATACTTAATAAAACTGGGCCTGCTGTTAATGGCGTATATAATCAAAATTTAGATGGCAAAAGTGTCTTAATTGAAGTTGGTGGAGTTGATAATAAGTTAGAAGAAGTTAATAATACTATGGAAGCATTAAGTGTTATATTACAGAAATATATAGAAGGTGAACTATGAAAAAGAAAAAAAAGAATCCTTTTATGATAGTTGTAATAGTACTTTTTGGTGCATATTTAAGTTTATATTATTTGAGTATTAGTGGTTATTATGAATATAAAGAGTATAATAAAATGGTACTTACTGAAGAAGCTATGAAGAGATTTGAAAATGATGTAAAAGATGGAAAAGATATAAGTATAGAAAATTATATATCTGATTATAAAGATTATTCTAATAGTGTTTCTAATTTTGGCCTTAAAACTGGTGAAAGTTTAGAAAAAATTGTTGATAAAGGGTTAGGTGGGATTTTTAGAGTTTTAAGTAAATTAGTAACAGATTAGAAAAAAAGTAAAGATCGTTTCTAATATCTAAATCCCTTAGATATCTAATCTTTACTTAATATATTATATTCTTTTATTTTAAAATTGTTACTTTTCTATAAGCATTCTAGCAGTTTTACTATATGTTCTAGTTAATAGTCCTCTTCCGAGTAATGTGCCTCCAAAATATCTTACCACTACTATTAGGGTGTTATTTAAGTTATTATAGTTTATGATATCTAGTATTGGTTTACCAGCTGTGTTGGAAGGTTCTTTGTCTTCATTCTTTTTTTCTATATTTCCTATTTTATAGGCATAACAAAAGTGATTAGCTTTTTTATGTTCTTTTTTTAATTCTTCTAATATTAGTGATACTTCTTCTATATTATTTATTTCATATAGGTATCCAATAAATTTACTTTTCTTTTCTATAACTTCACTTGTATTTAATTTCTTCATAATTAAATTTTATATTATATTTAATAAAACTTCAAGAACTTCATATACTTTTATGGGTGAAATAAAATGACTAAAGAAGATTATTTAAAAAGAATAAAAAGTAATGAAAAAGATAATAAACTCTCTTATAGAGTAAGTATAATTAGAAGAACATTATTAACTGCTGTAGTTGTTTTAGTTATTTTAATTATATGTAATTTAAGTACTAGTACTAAAAATATTGTAAAGAAAGAGTTATTAGAAAGAAATTATAATTTTTCTAAAATAAATAGCTTATATAAAAAATATATTGCTAATTTTAATCCACTAAGTAAGAAAAAAAGTGATGATACTGAATTAGTTAGTAGTTCTAAAGGAATAGAGTATTCTAGTAGTGAAGATTATTTAGATGGAGTTAAATTAAATGTTAGTGAAGAGTATCCAGTTAAACTTTTAGAAAGTGGGTTAGTAGTATTTGTTGGAGAAAATGAAGGATATGGCATGAGTGTAATTGTACAACAGAGTAATGGTATAGATGTTATATATGGTAATGTTATAAGTAATGATATTAAAGTTTATGATTATATTGAAAAGGGTACTATTATAGGTACTGCTAATAAGTATTTGTATTTAGTATTTCAAAAAGAAGGGGAAGTATTAGATTATAAAAAATATATTTAAATTTATTGAAATAGACTTTAGTACATATTTAATAATATTATTATCTTTTTTAGCTGGTTATTTTGAATATGTATTTATTACTATTATAACTATAGTTGTTCATGAATTAGGACATTTTTTAGCTGGAATATTACTAAAATTAAAAGTTAAAAAAATAAAAATATTTATGTTTGGAGGAGTAACTACTTTAGATGAAGATCTTAATTTAAATATTTATAAAGAAATTTTATTAGTTATTATGGGTCCTTTATTTCAAATATTATTTTTTGCATTTTTAACAATTTTATATAAGAATAATTTTATAAGTGATTTAACATATGATAAGATTTATGATATAAATATACTTTTGTTAAGTTTTAATTTACTTCCCATTTTACCTTTAGATGGTGGAAAGTTACTTAATAATCTATTAGATTTAATTTTGCCTTATAATCTAAGCCATTTAATTACTATAATTATAAGTTTTATATCTTTACCCTTAATTTTTATATTTTGTAATAAATTATTGGCCTTTTTACTTTTATTGTTTTTAGTATTTAATTTATATGAAGAAATTAAGTTACATAGATATAGATTAGAAACTTTAATATCAGAGAGAATAGTTAAAAAATATAAGTTTAATAAAACTATAGTAATTAGTAATATTAAAGAAATTATGAGAAATAAAAATTATGTACTTAAAAATAAGACTTTTGTTTGATATTATTTTATATTTATATTATAATAAATATAGGAAGTGATTATGTGAAAGTTTATCATGGAAACTTATATGTAGTTAAAAAACCTGATTTAAAATTATTAAAAAGTAAAACTGATTTTGGTAAAGGGTTTTATACAACTACAAGTTATGATTTGTTAAACGGACAGAAATAAAGAAAAGTAGAATTAAAGATAATAAAAATATTAAAAGATATATAAATGTTTATGAATATAATGAAAATATTGATTTAGAAATATTAAATTTTAATAATGCTACTGAAGAATGGCTTGATTTTGTATTTAAAAATAGAAATGAAGAAGTATTGACACATAGTTTTGATATTGTCAAAGGTCCGGTAGCTGATGATAATTTATATCAAGTTTTAGTTGGATATGATACAGGTTTGTATGATAAATCTGAAACAATTAAAAGATTAAAAGCGTATCTTTTATCTAATCAAATATCTTTTCATACTGAAAAATCTTTAAATACTTTAACCTATATTGAAAGTGTTTTATTGGAGGATAAAAATGAGTAAAGAAAAATATTCTTGTATTTTAGTTCCTATTTTATCTTGTTTATGTGAAGAGATAAAAACATATTATAAATTATCTTATAGTGATTCTATGAAATTATTATATGAATCAGAACTTTATGAAATGCTAGAAGAAGAATCAAATAAAATGTGGTATTTTAGTAAAGTTGCTTTATTTGATATGCTTAAAGAAGAAAAAGAAAGTGGTGTTTTAAATGTTCCAGAGTAATGATATTGATAAAAAAATAAATGATTTTATATTATTTATGATTGAAAATTATAAAAATAAACATTCTTTAAGTGGTAAAGAAACTTATGAGTTATTTTTAAGAGAAGGTGTTATAGATTATTTAACTAATGGATATGAACTTTTACATACTTTAGGAAAAGATTATTTATTAGAAGATGTTGATTTATTTTTAAAGGAGTGAAAAGAATAAAATGTTTGACTTAATATTTCTTTTATGGTAAAATCAGTTTGTTTGTAGAAATCTTTCTCTACAACCGCTCGGAAAAGGTTTTAAAAAGCATATGCTTACCTTAAAGGCGAGTCTTATTGAAGGAGGAATATTATGAAAGCTATTATAGTTACTGGTGGAAAACAATATTTAGTTAGTGAAGGTACTGAACTTTATGTTGAAAAACTTGACAATGAAGTAAATACTGATGTTGTTTTTGATAAGGTTTTATATGTAGATGGTAAAGTTGGAAATCCTACTGTTGAAGGCGCTAAAGTTACTGCTACTGTATTAAAGCATGGTAAACAAAAGAAGATTAGAGTATTTAAATATAAAAACAAAACTAAATCTTCTAGAGTAGTTCATGGACATAGACAACCATATACTAAGATTGTTATTAAAAGTATCGAAGTGAAGTAAATATGATTAAAATTACTATTAAAAGAAATAATAATTTAATAGAAGAAATTAAAATGAACGGGCATGCTAAATATGATGAGTATGGAAAAGATATAGTATGTGCTGGTGTAAGTAGTGCTCTTATTACTACAGTTAATGCTTGTTTAACATTTGATGAGAATTCTATTACTTATAATGAAGATAATAATTTTTATTTAAAAAATATTAAACAAGATAGTATTACTAATAAACTTTTAGAAAATTTAGTAAATATTTTAAAAAGTATTGAGAGTGATTACAAAGAAAATGTTAGGATTAAGGAGGAAAATTAGATGAAATTTATGAATATAGATTTACAACTATTTGCGTCTAAAAAAGGTGTTGGTTCTACTAAAAATGGTAGAGATTCTGCTGGACGTAGATTAGGTGCAAAAAAGTCTGATGGTGAATTTGCTGAAGCTGGAAATATCATTTATCGTCAAAGAGGGACTAGAATTTATCCTGGTGTAAATGTTGGAATGGGAAAAGATCATACATTATTTGCATTAGTTGATGGAATTGTTAAGTATGAAAGAAAAGGAAAAGATAAAAAACAAGTAAGTGTTTACCTAGTTAAGTAAACACTTTTTTTCTTATTAAAATTCGTGTATAATTTTATTTAGTGATGAATATGAAAGATGAAAAAAAAGAATTATGGGAAGAAGCTATACAAATTAACTCTGCTGATGGTAATCCGCCATCTGAAATACTTAAAGCACTTATAAATGAAAATATTGAAAATAATTTGACAACTGAAGAAATAATTGAAAGGTTAAAAGAGTATTATGAAGAAAAATAATTATGAATATCCTAATGGTACTTTAAGAAATAAATTAAATATTAGAGATAATGAAAAACTTAAACAAGCAGAAAGTGATATTGTAACAGTAAGAATCAATGAAGTTATAAAAGAGGGATATTTTGAACCTACTGAAGAATATATTAGAGAATTACATAAGTATTTATTTAGTGATGTTTATGAATTTGCTGGTTATTATAGAACTATTGAAATTTATAAAAGTGAAAGAGTACTTGCTGGACTTTCTGTTGAGTATGCTAGTCCTGATAATATAGAATATCAAATAAGGTGTTTAATAGAATTTATAAAAAATACAGATTTTTATTCTTTAAATAAAGAAGAAAGAGTTGATTATATAACAAATGTAGTAGTGACTTTATGGAATACTCATCCTTTTAGAGAGGGTAATACTAGAACTACTTTAGTATATATGAGAGAATTATTAAAAAGTTATGGAATTGAATTTGATAAGAATTTTTTTAAAAATAATGGAGCTTTTGAATATGCAAGAGATGCTTTGGTAGCAGCCTGTTTTGAATCAAAAGATTTTGATGTTGAAAAAAATAATGTATACATAAAAAGAATGATTAGTGATATAATGGATACAAGGGAAAAGAGGAAGTAAATATGGATTTAAAAGAATTACATGAAAGATATGAAGAATTATTAAATAAGGAAGTTATTTTAGATGGTTGGATTAAAAATCATAGAAAGCAAAAAGATTTTGGTTTTATAGATTTTTCTGATGGAACTTGTTTTAAAAATATTCAATTAGTTTATACTAATGAACTTGATGAATTTGATAACATAAGTAAATTATCTATTGGAAGCGCGATTGAAGTTAAAGGGACTTTAATAAAATCTGAAGGTTCTGGACAAGAGTATGAAATTAAAGTTAATGAAATTCAATTATTAGGTGATGTAGATGACGATTATCCTTTGCAATCTAAAGGTAGACCTACTAGAGAATTTTTAAGAGAGATTGCGTATTTAAGACCTAGAACAAATTTATATAATGCAGTATTTAGAGTAAGAAGTATTGCTGCTTATGCTATTCATAAATATTTTCAAGATAATGGGTATGTATATTTTCATGCACCTCTTATAACTGCTAGTGATTGTGAAGGGGCTGGAGAAATGTTCCAAGTTACTACACTTGATTTAGATAGAGTGGCTAAGGAAGGAAAAGTAGATTACTCAAAGGATTTCTTTAGTAAACCTGCTAATTTAACTGTTTCTGGTCAATTAGAGACTGAAACTTTTGCGATGGCTTACAAAAAAACATATACCTTTGGGCCAACTTTTAGAGCAGAAAATTCTAATACTAAAACACACGCTAATGAATTTTGGATGATAGAACCAGAAGTTGCATTTTGTGATTTAGATAAAGATATGGATATAATGGAAAGTATGCTTAAATATGTTGTTAAATATGTTTTAGATAATGCTAAAGATGAGATGGAATTTTTTGATAAGTTTGTTGAAAAAGGTTTAATTGATAAACTTAATAGACTTGTAAATAGTGAATTTACAAGAATAGATCATGAAGAAGTTATAACTATATTAAAGAATGCTAATGTAAAATGGGAATTTGAACCAGAATATGGTGAAGATATTGCTAAAGAACATGAAAAGTATATAACTGAATATTTCAATGGGCCTGTATTTATAAAAAATTGGCCTAAGGATATAAAAGCTTTTTATATGAAACAAAATGAAGATGGTAAAACAGTGGCAGCAGTTGATTTGGAAGTACCAGGAGCTGGAGAACTAATGGGTGGTAGTCAAAGAGAAGAAAACTATCAAAAATTAGTAAATAGAATGAATGAATTAAATATGAATCCTGATGAAATGAAATGGTATTTAGATTTAAGAAGATTTGGTGGGTGTGTACATTCCGGATTTGGAATGGGATTTGAAAGATTACTTATTTATTTAACTGGTGTAGAAAATATAAGGGATGTTATTCCTTATCCAAGAACACCTGGAAATTGTGAATTTTAGGAGGAATTAAAAATGAATATACTAGAAACTGAAATTGTAAGTATAAATCAAATAAAAAATTGTACAATATATTTGCTAAGGTCTGAACAAAAAGATATATTATTTGGCACTTTGCCTTATTCTAGAGAAAATGATTTTATGGTTAATGTATATGGAGTTAGAGATGATCTAAAATTAGGAAAAAAAGTCTATGTAGATGTTAATGAAACTGATGAAGTTATTAGTCTTGCTAACGATCAAGGAGATGTGTGTATTACAACTTTTTTATTAGCTAATAGAGAAGGTGCATATAAATTTACTTATGCTAAAGAATATATATTAAAAAAATATAATATGTCGTTAGAAGAATATACTAAAATGATAAAATATGAAATAAGAAATAGATATAGTTTAAAAAAATTTAATTAATGAAGAAAAGTAAATACAGAATTTTTATTAGTTCTGTATTTTTCTTTGAAAAATCTATAATCTTATGATATGATAAATATTGATGATGATAGTTGACCTTACAAAGTAAAGTTAACGTATAATAGGAGTGAATATAAATGGCTTATGATGATAAATCAATTAAAATACTTGAAGGCTTAGAAGCCGTTAGAAAAAGACCAGGAATGTATATTGGTTCAACTGATAAAAGAGGACTACATCACTTAGTTTGGGAAATAGTAGATAATGCTGTAGATGAAGCAATAAATGGGTATGGTAATTTAATAAAAATTACTTTAACTAAAACTGGCAGTGTAATTGTAAGTGATGAAGGAAGAGGAGTTCCTTGTGGAAAACATGAAAGTGGTATGTCTACTCCGGAAGTTATATATACTGTGTTACATGCTGGTGGTAAATTTGAAACTGGTGAATATAAAGTAAGTGGAGGGCTTCATGGTGTTGGTGCATCAGTAGTTAATGCTTTATCAAAAAAAATGGTTGTAACTATAAATAGAGATGGTTCAACATATCAAATATCATTCAAAAATGGGGGAAAAGTAGATATTTCTTTAAAGAAGATAGGTACAAGTAGAAAAACGGGTACAACAGTAGAATTTTGGCCTGATGAGACTATTTTTGAAACAACTAAATTTAGTTTTACAACAATATGTGAAAGAATGCAAGAAAGTGCATTTTTGATAAACAATTTAACTATTGAAGTAACTGATGAAGTTAATGAAAGAAGCGTAAGTTATCATTATGATAATGGTTTAGTATCATTTGTTGAATATATAAATGAGAATAAAACTCCATTACATAAAACAATTGATATTAAAGGTGAAAAAAATGGTATAGATATTAATATAGCTATGTGTTATACAGACTCATATAGTGAGAATATAATATCATTTGTAAATAATGTAAAAACCATAGATGGTGGAACTCATGAAGTTGGATTTAAAACTGCTATAACTAAAGTATTTAATGAATATATTAAAAATAACAATTTATTAAAAGGAAAAAATACTTCTTTAGAAGGTAGTGATACACGAGAAGGATTAACTGCTATTATAAGTGTAAGGGTTCCAGAAGAAATACTACAATTTGAAGGTCAAACTAAAGGAAAATTGGGTACTCCTAGTGCTAAGACAGCAGTAGAAAGTATAGTATATGAAAAATTAAGTTATTACTTAGATGAAAATAAAAGTGTTGCTAATTTAATAATGGATAAAGCACTTAAAAGTAAAGTAGCTAGAGAAGCAGCTAGGAAAGCTAGAGAAGAAGCTAGAAATGGAAAAAATAAAAATGGTAAAGATAGAATTACTAATGGTAAACTTACTAAAGCAAGTGGTAAAGATAAATCTAAAAATGAATTATTTTTAGTGGAAGGTGACTCTGCTGGAGGTAGTGCTAAAACTGGAAGAAATCGTGAAACTCAGGCAATTTTACCTTTAAGAGGTAAAGTTCTTAATTGTGAAAAAGCTAGTACTAATGATATAAATGCTAATGAGGAATTAAATACTATAATACAAACTATAGGTGCTGGTATAGGAAATGATTTTAATCCAAACGATTCTAATTATGGTAAAGTAATAATAATGACTGATGCTGATGATGATGGAGCGCATATTCAAGTTTTATTAGTTACTTTCTTTTATAGATTTATGAAAGGTCTTATAGAAAATGGTATGCTTTATATAGCTAATCCACCTTTATATAGTTTGGAAGTTGGTAAAACTAAAGAATATATACAAACTGATGAGGAACTTTCTAATAGAAGAAAAAATATTAAAGGGCAATATAAAATAAATAGATTTAAAGGATTAGGTGAAATGGATTCAGATGAACTATTTGAAACGACTATGGATCCTAAAAATAGAAGTTTAATAAGAGTATCTATTGAAGATGCAATGCTTGCTGAAAAAAGAGTAAGTGTTTTAATGGGAGATAAAGTAGAGCCTAGAAAAGAATGGATAAATGAGAATGTTGACTTTACTTTAGAAGATGATTTTAGGAGGTAGTTATGGCAAGTAAAAAAGAAAATACAATAGTAGAAAAAATATATGACTATACTCTAGAAGAAATAATGGGGGATAGATTTGGTAGATATGCAAAAAGCATTATTCAAGACCGTGCAATTCCGGATGTTAGAGATGGTTTAAAGCCAGTTCAAAGAAGAATTTTATGGAGTATGTATGAAAGTAAAAATACATACGATAAACCATTTAGAAAAAGTGCTAAAGCTGTTGGTGATATAATGGGACATTATCATCCACATGGAGATTCTTCAATATATGATGCATTAGTTAGATTAAGTCAACCTTGGAAAATGAGAGAATGTTTAGTTGAAATTCATGGTAATAATGGTTCAATAGATGGAGATGGACCAGCAGCAAGTCGTTATACTGAAGCAAGATTATCTAAAATTGCAGGGGTTATGCTTCAAGATATCAATAAAGATACAGTTAAAATGACTCTTAACTATAGTGATGAAGATTTAGAGCCAACTGTACTTCCAGCACATTTTCCAGCATTATTAGTTAATGGTTCAACTGGTATAAGTGCAGGATATGCGACAAATATACCACCTCATAATTTAGGTGAAGTAATAGACGCGACTATAAAAAGAATAGATAGTCCTAATTGTAGACTTGATACTATTCTTGAAATAGTAAAAGGTCCTGACTTTCCTACTGGTGGTGTTATTGAAGGAAAAGCTGGTTTAATTGAAGCTTATACTACTGGTAAAGGAAAAGTAATAGTTAAAGCTAATTATGAAATAATAGAAGAAAAAGGTAAAAAACAAATACTTATAAAAGAAATACCTTATGAAGTATTAAAAGAATCTTTAAAGAAAAAAATAGAAGATATTAAATACGATAAAAAAATAGATGGTATTGTAGAAGTAATAGATGAATCAGATAAAATAAATTTAGCAAGATTAGTAATTGAATTAAAAAAAGATGCAGATGCTAACTTAATTATAAACTATTTATTAAAAAATACTGAATTGCAAATAAACTATAACTTTAATGTCGTAGCTATAGATAATAAAAGACCTAAAAATTTAGGTATATTAGAAATATTAGATGCATTTATCAAACATAAAAGAGAAGTAGTAATAAATAGATCTACTTTTGAACTAGAACACGCAAAGAAAAGAATGCATATAGTAGAAGGATTTATAAAAGCATTAGATATACTTGATGAAGTAATTAAAACTATTAGAAAAAGTAAACATAAGCAAGATGCAATTGAAAACTTAGTTAAAGAATATGATTTTACTACTGAACAAGCTACTGCTATTGTTATGATGCAATTATATAAATTAACTAATACTGATGTAACTGATTTAAGAAACGAATATGATGAACTTATGAAATCTATAGAATATTTAAATAGTATATTAAATGATGAAAATATTTTGAAAAATGTTATGAAAGATGAATTAAGACAAATAAAGAAAGATTTTGCTACACCTAGAAGAACTATTATAAAAGATGAAATAACTGAAATTAAGATAGATGAATTATCTATGATTCCGAAAGAAGATTTCATTGTAAGCGTTAGCAAAAGTGGTTATATAAAGAAAGTTAGTATTAAAAGTTATAATGCTAGTAAAGATACCCCATATGGTATAAAAGAAGGCGATTATTTACTTGGATTATATAAAATAAATAATATAGATACTATAATATTAATAACTAGTTTAGGTAATTATTGCTATTTACCTATAAGAGATATAAATGAAACTAAATATAAAGATATAGGAAAACATATAAGTAGCTATATAACTTTATCAGAAGGGGAAACTATTGTAAGTTCATTTGGAATTAAAGATTTTGATGATAGAACAATAACTTTATTCAGTAAAACTGGTATGGTTAAACGTACTGAATTAAAAACACTTCCTGTTACTAGATATTCTAAACCTATGACTATCTTTAAGTTAAAAGATAATGATCAAGTAGTAGGTGCTAGTATAAATGAAGGTGATGTATATATAGTAACTAAAAATGGATTTGCACTTAAGTTTAATAAAGATGAAATACCTGTAGTAGGGCCAAAAGCGAGCGGGGTTAAAGGAATTAAGTTAACTAATGATGAAGTAGTTAATGGTTTTATAACTAATGCTACACATGAATATATTACTTTGTTTACTGATAAAAATACTGCTAAAAGAGTTAAATTAGATGATATAGAATTTTCTAAGAGAAGTTTAAAAGGTGAAAATATATTAAAGAGTCCTAAATCTAAAAAATATGATATAGTTAAATCATATGCAGGAAACTCTAAAACTAACTATGGTATTATAAAAGATGAGACTTCTTTGATTAAATCTAGTGACATAAATATAATGGATAAACAAAGTACTGGTAGTGTTCTAGATAAAGAGACAATTACGGATGTATTTAAAGAAGCTAGGCTTAAGGTAGTAGAAGAAATAAGTGAAAAAAATATAACTGAAGTAAAAGATATACCTAAAGAAGAAATAAAAAAAATAGAAGAAAAACCTAAAGAAGTTGTATATGAAACTATGACAATGAGTGATTTCTTTGATGAATTTAAAATATAAGGCCTATGAAAATTTTTATAATTTAAATAGTAATAAATATAAAGATTAAATAAAATCTTATTTCATTGTAAATAAGGTTTTATTTTTTTCCTATTTATGAGATAATTATTATAGTGAAGGTATATGAATTATTTAGATGATTATTTTATATTTTTAAAAACTGAAAAAAAGTTAGGAAATTCTACTATTGAATCATATAAATTAGATTTAAATAGCTTTTATAATTATTTTAACAAAGATTTAAAAGATATTAGTGTAGAAGATATATTAAATTATTTAAGTGATTTAAAAAAAGAATTAAATCCTAAAAGTGTTAATAGACATATTAGTGCTTTAAAAGGTTTTTATAATTATCTAGTAGAAGAAAAGATTATTAAAACTTCACCACTTGAAAATATAAGTGTTCTTAAAACAGAAAGAAATTTACCTAAATATTTAACTATTAGTGAAGTAGATACATTACTTAATTTTCCTTTAGTTACTACATTCGACTATAGAAATAAAGCTATGTTAGAAGTAATGTACGCAACTGGACTTAGAGTAAGCGAATTAGTTAGTTTAGAGTACTCTAATGTTGACTTGTATAATTCTATTATTAGAGTTAAAGGAAAGGGTAAAAAAGAAAGAATAGTACCTATAGGTGAAACTGCAAGTTTTTATTTAAATAAATATATGGAGGAATATAGAAATGCATTATTAAAAAAGCAAAGTTATAATGAATTATTTTTAAATAATCATGGGAAACCTATTACTAGAAATGGATTTAATTTTATACTAGAAAATATTAGGGTTAAGACTAAAATTGATAAAAAATTAACACCTCATGTTTTAAGACACAGTTTTGCAACACACTTGCTTGAAGGGGGTGCAGATATTAGAAGTATTCAAGAAATGTTGGGTCATGAAAATATATCAACCACTAATATATATACTCATGTAGTTAATGAAATATTAAGAGAAAATTATGACGTGTATCATCCACGCGCTAAAAAGGAGGAATAGAAATGTATAAGAGAGTATTTTTAATTGTAATGGATAGTTTAGGAGTAGGGGAAGCTAAAGATGCTGAAAAATATGGAGATGTAGGTTCAAATACTTTAAAACATATTATAGATGATGGAATTTATAGATTACCAGTTTTTGAGAAATTAGGATTATTAGATCTTGTTAGTAATGATAAAAAAGCAAAGTTAGGCTATCATGGAATAGTTGAACCAGCTAATAATGCTAAAGATACATTAAATGGTCATTATGAGATGATGGGAATGATACTAGACACTCCATTTAAAACTTATCCAGAAGGTTTTCCTACACTTTTGATGAGTGAGATAGAAAGAGTTACTGGTAAAAGTTTTATAGGAAATTGTGTTGCTAGTGGTACTGAAATTATTAAAGAACTTGGTGCTGAACATATGAAAACAGGAGCTTTAATCATCTATACCAGCGCGGATTCAGTATTACAAATAGCCGCTCATGAAGATATAGTTCCAGTTGAAGAATTATATTCTATATGTGAAAAAATAAGTGAAATAGTTTTTAGAGAAGAATATAATATTGGTAGGGTTATAGCAAGACCTTTTATTGGAAAACCTGGTGATTTTACTAGAACTCCAAGACGTCATGACTATGCCAAAGTTCCACCTTTAAATTTTATGGATTTAATGTATGATAATGGTTTGGATGTAATAGCAATTGGAAAAATAAAAGATATATTTGCAAATAAAAGTATAACTACAGGTGTTAAGACTACAGATAATATAGATGGTTTAATGAAATTAATTGATTTTACTCGAACTGATTTTAATGGTTTTTTATTCTTAAATCTAAATGATTTTGATACATTATATGGTCATAGAAGGGATAAAAAAGGTTACTTAAATTGTTTAGAAGAGTTAGATCATTATTTACCAATATTTTTAAATAAATTATCTGATGAAGACTTAGTAATATTTACAGCTGATCATGGTAATGATCCCACTTTTAGAGGAACAGATCACACTAGAGAAAATGTACCTGTACTATTTTATTCTAAAAAGTTTGAATATTATGGTGCTTTACCAACAACTCAAACATTTGCTAATATAGGTGCTACTATTTTAGATAATTTTGGTATAGAAAATAAATTAGGATTAGGAAAAAGTTATTTAGATATGTTAAAATAAATATTTGAGGTGCTTTTTCTATGAAAAATAAAATTAGATATTTAATAAAAAAAATCTTATTAGAAACTAAAAACAATAACACAAATTCTTTTTCATATGAGGAAATACTCAATCATTATAAAATATTTGTTGTTTATCATGATTTTTCTAAACAAGATTTTAATTGTTTTTTAGTAAAAAACGAAGTAAATTTTATATTATATGTAGATATTAATTATGCAGAAGAATTAAAGAAAAATAATCTATGGAATTTATTTATGCAAAAAATTCTATGGACTTGTACTATGAATAATTTTTATAGACAAAATAAATGTAATAGTATTTGTTTTATGGAATATGATAAAACTATAGAAAATGCTAGAAAACTAAAAAGAGACAAATAATCGTCTCTTTTCATTTTTCTATTTATTTCTTGCTGAATTTCTTGATGTATTTCTAGAACTATTTCTAGAAGTGTTTCTTGATGTAGTTGTATTATTTGTATTTCTACTTCTAGAATTATTTCTAGCTTGATTTCTAGCATTAGCCATTCTTAATCACCACCTGTTATTATTATGGACTTTACTAGTTTTATAATTCATTAAAATATAAAAATTTTGGTGGAAAAAATTAACTATTAAATTGTACTGGTAAAATTTGCATAAAAATTTGCTAGTTTTTTTAATTTATATTATTGTAATTCTTCTTCAGGTTTACCTTTTTAATGTGATATGAATAACCTGATTGAATTTTCATAGATTTATCAACTCCAATTATGCAAAAAGTCAATATGTTCGCATATTTAAACTTAGAAAAAGTAATATAGTTATTAAGAATTCATAAAATTAAGTAGTGATTATATGAATAATAATGTTTTATTACCTTTAATTATATCAAGTTTAGCTGGTTTAAGTACTTTAATAGGTGGAGTAGTAGTATTTTTTAAATTTAAAGATAAAGATGCCTTCTTATCATTTGCATTAAGTTTTTCACTAAGTGTGATGATATGTATTTCAGTTTTTGATTTGATACCGGAAAGTTTTAAGAATTTATATTATAATTTTGGCCTACTCTTGACTTTAATTATTGGAGTAGGGGCTTTTATGATAGGGAAGGTAATAGTTACTAAAATAAATAAAAAAGTTGCCCTACTTTCAAATTCTAATAATTTATATAGAGTAGGGGTACTTAGTATG
>CAMENK010000004.1 GCA_945928335.1 uncultured Bacillota bacterium | reverse complement strand
AATTAAAAAACCTGATAAAATGACAGGAGAGAGTTTAATAATAAAGGATTAACAGATGTTATTCCTGTAGAAATTATTTTAGCTGTTCTATAATTAACACCAAAACTAGGTGGTAAGAAATAGATAGATGTACTTAGAAAATATTTGATTATAAATGCTAATAATATATATGTGAATGACTAGAACATTATATATATTGGAAATTATGTATAGTTTTGTATTACACAAGTTCTAGAAGAAAATATCAATTTTAGGAATACAATGAATCTTTCTAAGAGAATTATTAATAAAATAAAAAACATTTTATAGATTGAAATTTTTATACACAAGTGTTAGAATAACAAAAAAATGTTTAGGGGAGGAGATTAAATTAGTTTTAATCAAAATACAAAATGAAAGATATAGTAAGAGAAGATAAAAGACAAAAGTTAGACAGAAATATAACAGGAGTAATTCAAAAAGATAGAATTTGGGAACAATGGTATGATCAATCAATTTTTTCATTAGAACTACCTAAGATGTCTCAAAAAGATTTTCTATTTGAAAGTTTAAAAGACGATATGAATCAAATAATGATAAATAATCGTGGAATGAAGAAAATAACTGTAGAAGAATTTAAAAGATTTGTTTTAAAATATGAAAAAGCTTTTGCGGCTATGAATTTAAACAAAGGCGATATAATCTGTACAATTGGATTAACAACACCAGAAATGTATGCTATCAAATATGCTGCTACTTCATTAGGTTTAATTACTTGTAATTTAAGCGTATTTGATATGGGAATAGATGATAATGGTAAAAATAGATTATATAGACAATTAGAAAATGTTGATCCTAAAATGATTTTTACTTTAGACATATTAGAAGACAAAGTATACCCAGTTATAAATGATCCTAAATTTTCTAAGGCAATGAAAGTTTCAATGCCACTTAGCGCTTCTACTCCAATATATAATCCAGAAAGATATATATTGACATTAAAAACATTAAAAGATTTTTTATCAGGTAAAAGCATTAAAAATAAAATTACATTAAATGAATTTCTAATGTTAGGTAAAGATATAAGAGAAGAAGATATAATTGAAACATATGAAGAAAAACAACCATGCAATATATCATTTACAAGTGGAACGACAGGAATAAATAAAGCAGTATTATTATCTCATGATGCAAATAATGCATTAGCATTTCAACAAATGGTAGGAAACTTTGGCTTCGAAAAAAGAACTAAGCACTTAGCTTTAGTACCGCCATTCCTAGCTTTCTGGGATGCAGATATTGTTCATGCGGCATTATGCCAAGGTGCAGAAAACATTATAGAATTATTTTTAGATTATAAACATATACCTAAATATTTTAAAAAATATGATGTAAATCTTGGAATATGGTCTCAATATCTATGGAGTTCTCTAGAAACACTACCTGAAAAAGATTTAAAAAGAATTAAAGAAAATTTAAAACTTGCTATTGTTGGTGGTGAAAGATGTGAAATAAGAGAAGCAGAGGCATTTTATAAAAAAACTGGAGTAGTCCAAATGACAGGTTTTGGTGCTTCTGAAGTTAATACAACGTTTAGCTTTACTCATCCGTATTGCAATAAAGTTGGAACTGCAGGAATTCCAATGCCTTATAATAATGTAAAAATAACAGATTCATCATTAAATGATGTTACATATAACACTCCAGGTAAATTATTTATAACAGGCCCAGCTCTTATGAATGGATACTATAAAAGAGAAGATCTAACTAAAAAGGCTATTTATGTAGATGAGAACGGAACAAGATGGTATTATACAGGAGACTACGCTGTTGTTGATAAAGATGGTTGCTTAACTGTATTAGATAGATACATGGAACCAGTTAGCATCAACTTTAAAGGTAAAGAAGAAAAAATAAATATGTTAGATATAGTTGAAAAGATAAAACCAAATAAAAATATTAAAAATTGTAAAATGACATACCATAATGGAAGAACTATATTACATATATCATTTAATGAATCAACTAATCTATCTAAAGAAGAAAGAATGGAAGACTTATTAAATAGTATAAAACAAAACTTACCTGAAAAATATTGGCCAAATATAGTTTATATCTACGATGAATTACCAAGAACATCAGTTGGAAAAGTTGACTATAAATTATTACAAACATTTGGTGATGAACTTTGTATTGAAATCCAAGATGAAGAAAAATTAATAATTAAATATACACAATCAAGTAAATTAGTAAAGAGGAAATAATCCTCTTTATTTTTTTCCCTCAATTTAGTAAAATAATTCTAGGATAGGTGATATACAAATGCAAAATGGAATATTCTTTTCTATAATTAGCTTAGCTTACTGCATATTAACTCTTATATTATTCTTTTCTAAAGAAAAAATCAAATCAAAAGAAAATAGATTATACGGATATTTAATAATAACAAATTTTATTGGTCTTTTAATAGAAGTTTTTCCAGCAACATTAGCAATAAGAGGAATAATCAATGTAAGTGAAGGAGTATTAATATTAATATTAAAATTAATATTAATATACTTAGTATCTTGGACTTTAGTTTTTACTTACTATATAGCATCAGTATCAATAAAAAAAGAAAAAATAGTAACTATAATAAAATGCATAGGAATAACAATTGAATTGAGCAGTATAATCTTAATTCTAATGCTACCACTTAATTACTACATAAAAGATGGAGCAGCTTATTCATATGGTATGGCAGCTGACTTAGTATATCTAGTATCTGGATTATTAGTTTTATTCTGCATAATAATGTTAGTAACTAACATGAAGAGAATAATTATAAAAAAATATTACCCTTTAATAATATATATATTTTTAGGGATAATTGTAATTATAATACAATATATGCATCCTGAACTAACATTAATGCTATCATTACATGCATTTGTAACTTGTTTAATGTATCATACTATAGAAAATCCAGATGTAAAAATAATAAATCAATTAGAATTAGCTAAAGACCAAGCAGAAAAAGCAAATCGAGCAAAAAGTGATTTCTTATCAAGTATGTCTCATGAAATAAGAACACCATTAAATGCAATAGTCGGATTTAGTGAAGATATACAAAAGTATAAAGATGGATGTAATCCTATAATAATAGAAGATGCAGGATATATATTAGAAGCATCACATACATTATTAGAAATAGTAGGGAATATATTAGACATTAACAAAATAGAAAGCGATAAAATGGAAATAGTAAATACAACTTATAACCTAAAGAAATTACTAGAAGAAACAGTAAAATTAAATTCAGTAAGAATAATAAATAAACCAATAAAAATAAATACAAATATTGCTCTAGATATACCTGATTCACTGTATGGAGATAAAATGCATATAAAAGGGATACTAAATAATTTATTAAGTAATGCATGTAAATATACAGAAGAAGGAGAAATAAATATAACAGCTAAATGCATATACAATAGAGTTATATGTAATTTAATAATATCAGTACAAGATACAGGAAGAGGAATAAAAGAAGAAAATATAAACAAACTATTCACAAAATTTGAAAGATTAGATATTGAAAAGAATTCTACAACAGAAGGAACAGGATTAGGATTAGCAATAACAAAAAAATTAGTAGAAATGATGGGAGGAAAAATAAACGTACAATCCACATATGGAAAAGGTTCAATATTTATAGTCAATATACCTCAAAAAATAAGTAATGAGACTGTGAAAGAAGATACAAAGAAAGAAGAAATAATAGAATTTACTAAAAAAAGAGTATTAATAGTAGATGACAGTACATTAAATAGAACAGTAGCAAAAAGAATAATGGACGGACTAAACTTAGAATTTGACGAAGTAAGTGATGGATTAGAATGTATAAACAAAATAAAATCAGGAGAAAAATATGATTTAATATTAATGGATATAATGATGCCAAATATGAGCGGAGAAACAGCACTTAAAAAGTTACAAGAAATAGAAGGATTTAATACACCGGTAATTGCATTAACAGCAGACGCTTTAGAAGGATCCAAAGAAAAATACTTAAAAGAAGGTTTCATAGAATATATAGCAAAACCATTTAATAAAGAAGAAGTAATAGAAAAATTAAAAAAGATATTCTAAAGTATGTAAACAGGTAATTGTAAAAAAATTATCTGTTTTTTTAAAGCCTAAAATAATGGAAAATTTGCGTGTAAACTTTACAAAAAATTTATTAAAAAAAGGGGTTGATTTTTACATATTTTTATCATATAATTAACAATGTATGACTGCGGAGAAGCGCGAGGTTGCTGATACACCCGGTTAAGTTGTAAAGCCTTAACTCATTGTCAGGTAATTCGTGCCGAGCGAGTCTATTATAAAATAGGCGAAGGAGGGTAATTTATGGCAAAGGAAAAAGTTCGTATCAAATTAAAAGCGTATGATCATAGAATATTAGATATGGCAGCAAGCAAGATTGTAGATACAATTAAACGTACAGGTGGTAAAGTATCTGGACCAGTTCCACTACCAACTGAAGTTGAAAAATTCACAGTATTAAGAGCTGTTCACAAATATAAAGATTCACGTGAACAATTTGAAATGCGTACACACAAGAGATTGATTGATGTAGATAGTCCAAGTAAAGAAACAGTTGATGCATTATCACACTTAGATTTACCTAGTGGAGTAGACATCGAGATCAAATTATAATAATGGAGGGAGTAAATAAAATGAAAGGAATCTTAGGACGTAAAGTTGGAATGACAGAAGTCTTCACAACTAACGGATTACTTATACCTGTAACTGTAGTAGAAGTTGAACCAAATGTAATAACTCAAATCAAAACAGTAGAAAAAGATGGGTATAATAGCATTCAATTGGGTGCTTTTACAAAAAGAGAAAAAGTATCTAATAAACCAGAAATGGGACATGTTAAGAAAGCTAACACTACACCTAAGCGCTTCTTAAAAGAAATTAAAGGATTAGATGTATCAAACTATGAAGTTGGACAAATAATCGGTGTAGACACTTTTGAAGTTGGAGAACTTGTAGATGTAACTGGTACATCAAAAGGAAAAGGTTTCCAAGGAACAATTAAAAGACATAACTTCTCAAGAGGTCCAATGTCACACGGTTCACATTATCACAGAGCTGTAGGTTCTCGTGGACCAATGAGACCAATGAGAGTATTAAAAGGTAAAAAATTACCAGGACATATGGGTAATGAACAAGTAACAATTCAAAACCTTGAAATAATAGCAGTAGATGTTGAAAATAATTGCTTACTTATAAGTGGAAATATTCCAGGACCTAAAAAAGGATATGTTCTAGTAAGAACAGCTGTTAAAAATGGCGGTAAAAAAGAACCAAAAGAATTAGTTTCTTATGTTGTAGAAGAAATAGTAGAAGATACTAATGAAACAATAACTGAAGAAGTTACTGAAGTAGTTGAAGAGCCAGTAGAAGAAACAGCTGAAACAACAGAGACAGTTGAAGAAACTTCACAAAAGGAAGGTGAAGAATAATGGCAAAAATTAAAGTTTTAGATTTAAAAGGAGAAACTAAATCTGATATTACATTAAATGATAATGTATGGAATACTGAAGTAAATGAGGCTGTTCTTACTGACGCTATTAGATTACAAATGGCTTCATTAAGACAAGGAACTCATGATACAAAAGGTAGAAGTGAAGTATCAGGTGGAGGAAGAAAACCATGGAGACAAAAAGGAACTGGACGTGCTCGTCAAGGATCAATAAGAGCTCCACATTGGGTTGGTGGTGGAACTGTATTTGGACCAACACCAAGAAATCATGGTTTCAAAATGAATAGAAAAGAAAGAAGACTTGCTTTAAGAAGTGCACTTTCTGAAAAATTCCAAAACAAGGAATTATGTGTTGTTGAAAATCTAGAATTATCAACACCTAAAACAAAAGATTTTAAAGAAGTTTTAAAAACTTTAAAATTAGAAGGAAAAACACTTGTTGTTACTGACGGTGAAAACGGAAATGCTTGCCTAGCTGCAAGAAACCTAACTAACTTACACGTAATTGAACCAAGTAGCATAAATGTACTTGACTTAGTAGGTGCAGATAACTTACTTATAGACGTTGAAAGTGTTAAGAAAATAGAGGAGGTGCTTAAATAATGAATTACGAAATAATCAAAGCACCAGTTGTAACTGAAAAAACAAACAATTTAGCTAGTGAAAACGTATATGTATTCAAAGTTGATAAAAAAGCTAATAAAACTCAAATTAAACAAGCTATTGAATCAAAATTTGGAGTAAAAGTAGAAAGCGTTAACACAGTTAATACACAAAGCAAAAAAAGAAGAGTAGGAAAATATACAGGTTATACATCTTCTTATAAAAAAGCTTATGTAAAACTTAAGGAAGGCTCTAAAATAGAGTTTTAGAAGGTGATTATATATGGCAATAAGAAAATTTAAACCAATCACTAATGGACAAAGAAATAAAAGCACATTAGTAAATGAAGAAATAACAAAATCTACTCCAGAAAAAAGCTTAACTAAGAAATCAACTAGTAAAGCTGGAAGAAACAATCAAGGTAAAATAACTGTTAGACATCGTGGAGGCGGAGTTAAAAGAAAATATCGTGTAATAGATTTCAAAAGAAATAAAGACGGTGTTATCGGAACTGTTGCTTCAATAGAATACGATCCAAACAGAAGTGCAAATATAGCTTTAATAAACTATGCAGATGGTGAAAAAAGATATATTATTGCACCACTTGATTTAAAAGTTGGAGATAAAATTGAAAGTGGAGAAAATGTTGACATTAAAGTTGGAAATTCACTTCCACTAATGAATATTCCTGTTGGTACAGTAGTACACAACATAGAACTTAACCCTGGAAAAGGTGCTCAACTAGCAAGAAGTGCTGGATCAAGTGCGCAAATCCTAGGAAGAGAAGGAAAATACGTATTATTAAGATTAAAGAGTGGTGAAACTAGAAAAGTTCAAGGTGTATGCCGTGCTACTATTGGTACAGTTGGTAACCTAGATTTTGAACTAGTTCACTTAGGAAAAGCAGGTCGTAAGAGACACATGGGATGGCGTCCTACAGTACGTGGATCAGTTATGAACCCTAACGATCACCCACATGGTGGTGGTGAAGGTAAAGCTCCAGTTGGACGTAAAGGACCTATGACTCCATGGGGTAAACCAGCTCTTGGATTAAAAACACGTAAAACAAAAAAAGCAAGTGAGAAACTAATAGTATCTCATAGAAAGAAAAAATAGAGAAAGGATTTGTGAGTATGTCAAGAAGTTTAAAAAAAGGACCATATGTATTTGAAAGATTACTTAATAAAGTAAAAACTTTAAATGAAAATGGTAAAAAAGAAGTAATTAAAACTTGGTCACGTCGTTCAACAATCTATCCTGATTTCGTTGGACACACAATTGCAGTACACAATGGAAAAGATTTTATTCCTGTGTACATCACAGAAGACATGGTTGGACATAAACTTGGTGAGTTTGCATTAACTCGTAAGTTTGGTGGACACGCTGGCGAAAACAAATAGGAAGGTGAATAAATGGAAACTTATGCAATACATAAAGGTGCCATGATTGCACCTAGAAAAGCAAGAATGACACTTGACCTTATAAGAGGAAAAAAAGTAACTGTAGCAAGAAGTATTCTATTAACAACTAATACAAAAGGTAGTCGTTTAATAAGTAAAGTTCTTGAAAGTGCAGTTGCTAATGCAGTAAACAATCTAAATCTAAAAGAAGAAGATTTATATGTAACTGAAGCATATATCAACGAAGGAACAACTTTAAAAAGAAGTAAAATAGCTTCTCGTGGTTCAGTTGATAGAAGAGATAAAAGAACAAGTCACATTTATATTAAAGTAAGTGATAAAGATAAGAAAGGAGCTACAGAATAGCATGGGACAAAAAGTAAGTCCAGTCGGACTAAGAATTGGAATCAATAAAGACTGGGAAAGCAAATGGTATGCTAAAAATAAAGACTTTTCAAAATATTTAAATAAAGATATAAAGATCCGTGAATATTTAGAAAAGAATTTAAAAGGTAGCTCAGTTGCAAACATAGTTATTGAAAGAAATAATAAAAGAACTAACGTAATAATAAACACTTCAAAACCAGGTGTAGTAATTGGACGTGGAGGAGAAGAAATAGAAAAACATAAAAAAGCTTTATCAAAATTAACTGGTGAAGACATTTATGTATCAATCGTTGAAATCAAACAACCAGATTTAAATGCAGCATTAGTTGCAGAACAAATTGCAATGCAAATCGAAAATCGTGCTTCATTTAGAATGGCTCAAAAAAGAGCAATAAGAAACACAATGAAGGCAGGAGCAAAAGGTATTAAAACTCAAGTATCAGGTCGTTTAAATGGTGCTGAAATTGCCAGAAGCGAAGGATACACTGAAGGAACAGTACCTCTACATACATTAAGAGCTGATATAGATTATGCACATAAAGAAGCAGACACAATTTATGGAAAAATCGGTGTAAAAGTATGGATTTATAAAGGAGAAATCGTTCCTGCTAAAGGTAATAAGGGAGGTAAGAAAGATGTTACTACCAAAGAGAACTAAATATAGAAAACCTCATCGTATTAGTTACGAAGGAAAAAGTAAAGGTAAAAATGAATTATCTTTCGGAGAATATGGATTAGTTGCAAAAGAAGGAGCTTACATCACTGCTAGACAAATAGAAGCTGCTCGTGTAGCTATGACAAGAGAAATGAAAAAGTCTAAAAGAGGTAAAGTATTCATCAATATATTCCCTCATTTAGCAAGAACTAAAAAACCTTTAGAAGTTCGTATGGGAAGCGGAAAAGGTAACGTAGAAGAGTGGGTAGCAGTAGTTAAAGAAGGAAAAATAATGTTTGAAATGACAGATGTTTCAGAAGAAACAGCAAGAGAAGCATTCCGTTTAGCTAGTCATAAATTACCTATTAAAACTAAATTCATAAAGAAGGAGAGTGAATCTAATGAAAACTAGTGAAATAAGAAAAATGTCTGATGAAGATATAAACAAAAAAATCACTGAAACAAAAGCAGAATTATGGAACTTACGTTTCAGCAGTGCTTCTGGTTCATTAGAAAAGCCTCACAGAATTAAAGAATTAAGACATGACGTTGCAAGAATGAAAACTGTACTTAACGAACGTAAGGAAGATAAGTAGGAGGATTTATGGAAAAGACTAATGAAACAAGAGTAGGTAAAGTAGTAAGTACTGGTATGGATAAAACTATCGTTGTATTAGTTGAAACTTACAAAAACCACCCACTTTATAAAAAGAGAGTAAAATATTCTAAAAAATATAAAGCACATGATGAAGAAAACAAAGCAAAAGTAGGAGACGTTGTAAAAATCACTGCATGTCGTCCACTTAGTAAAACAAAAAGATACGTATTAGATAGCATAGTTGAAGAAGCTATCATACTTTAAGAAAGGACGTGGGTATTATGGTACAACCAGAAAGCCGTTTAAAAGTTGCCGATAACTCAGGTGCTCGTGAAATATTAGTAATAAGAGTACTTGGTGGTTCATTTGTAAGAAGTGGAAACATCGGTGATGTAGTAGTAGGTACTGTAAAAAAAGCAATACCTAACTCAAATATTAAAAAAGGAAAAGTTGTAAAAGCTGTAATAGTTAGAACAGTACAAGGCGTTAAAAGACCTGACGGATCACACATCAAATTCGATGATAATGCTTGTGTTCTAATTAAAGATGATAAGAGTCCAGTAGGAACACGTGTTCTAGGACCTGTTGCTAGAGAATTAAGAGATAAAGATTTCATGAAAATCGTTTCACTAGCACCAGAAGTATTATAGGAGGGTACTAACGTGAAAATAAAAGTTGGAGATAAAGTAACTGTTATCGCTGGAGATGACAAAGGAAAACAAGGAAAAGTATCAAAAGTTTTAAGAAATGAATCAAGAGTAATAGTTGAAGGTGTTAATATTGTAAAAAAACATGTTAAACCAAATAGAACTAATGAAACTGGTGGAATACTTGAAACAGAAGCTCCTATCCATATTTCAAATGTAAAAGTTTTAAAAGAAGAAAAAAAAGAAACTAAGAAAGAAACAAAGAAAGTAAGTAAATAGGAGGCAAAATAATGGAAACATTAAAAGAAGTTTATGAAAAAGAAATCGTGCCTGCTCTAACAGAAAAGTTTAAATATACTTCAAGAATGCAAGTACCAAAACTTGAAAAAATAGTACTTAACATGGGTGTTGGTGATGCAACTACAGACTCTAAATACTTAGATGCTGCAGTAAAAGAACTTGAACTAATTGCTGGTCAAAAACCTGTAATTACTAAAGCAAAAAAATCAATTGCTGGATTTAAACTAAGAGAAGGAAATAAAATCGGATGTAAAGTTACATTGCGTGGAGAAAGAATGTATATCTTCTTAGAAAAGTTAATAAAGATTGCACTTCCTCGTGTACGTGACTTTAGAGGAATTTCAAAAGGAAGTTTTGATGGAAGAGGAAACTATACTTTAGGAATAAAAGAACAACTAATATTCCCAGAAGTAGACTACGATCAAGTTATCAAAATTAGAGGACTTGATATAGTAATGGTAACTACTGCTAAAACTAACGAAGAAGCACTAGCATTACTAAGTGGTTTTGGTTTACCTTTCAAGAAATAAGGAGGCATAAAGGTGGCAAAAACAAGTAAAATAGTTAGCTGGGAAAAAGGATCTAAATTCAAAGCAAGAAATTACACTAGATGTCAAAGATGTGGAAGACCTCACGGTGTATTAAGAAAATTCGGATTATGCCGTATATGCTTTAGAGAATTAGCTTATAAAGGACAAATACCAGGCGTTAAAAAGTCTAGTTGGTAAGAAGGGAGGACTATAGTTATGGTAAATGATATAATTGCAGATATGCTTACAAGAATTCGTAATGCAATTGCAATGAAATATAAAACAGTTGAAGTACTTAGTTCTAAAATGACAAAAGAAATAGCTACAATATTAACTAATGAAGGATACATTGATGGTTTTGAAGAAAAAACTGAAGGTGCAAGTAAAACATTAACATTAAATTTAAAATATGGAGCAAGAAAAGAAAATGTTATAACAGGACTTAAAAGAATCAGTAAACCTGGTCTAAGAGTTTATGTTAAAAAAGATGAAGTTCCAAGAGTATTAAATGGTCTAGGAATTGCTATCATTTCTACTTCAAACGGAATAATGACAGATAAGGAAGCAAGAAAAGAAAACTTAGGTGGAGAAGTTCTTGCATACATCTGGTAGGTGAATTATGAGTAGAATAGGTAAAAGAGTATTAGTTATACCTGAAGGTGTAACAGTAGATGTTAATGATAATGTTGTAACTGTAAAAGGTAAATTAGGAGAATTAACTCTTAATACAAAACCTGGAATAAAAGTATTAGTTAATGAAAATCATGTAACTGTTGAAAGAGAAAATGCTACAAAAGAATTAAAACAATTACATGGAACTACAAATGCTAACATAAATAATATGTTATTAGGAGTAAGTAAAGGATTTAAAAAAGAATTAGAAATAAATGGTGTTGGTTATAAATTCCAAGTATCAGGGAATAAATTAACAATTAGTGCTGGTTATAGTCATCCAGTAATTATGGAAGCACCAGAAGGAATCAAATTAGATTCACCAAGTCAAACTGAATTAAATATATCAGGTTATGACAAACAAGCCGTTGGAGAATTCGCTGCATTAGTACGTAAGGTACGTGGACCAGAACCTTATAAAGGTAAAGGTATAAAATATAAAGATGAATTTATAAGACGTAAGGAAGGAAAGAAAGCTGCATAGGGAGGTAAAATATGATAAAGAAAGAATCAAAAAACGCAAATCGTATAGCAAGACACAAACGTATTAGAAAAAATTTATCTGGTACAGCTACTACACCAAGATTATGTGTATTTAAAAGTAACACTAACATCTATGCTCAAGTAATAGATGATGAAAAAGGTGTAACATTAGTAAGTGCATCTTCTTTAGAAATGAAAATAAACAAATGTGACACAGAAACAGCTAAAAAAGTTGGTGCTGAAGTTGCTAAAAAGGCAATTGAAAAAGGAATCACAGAAGTTGTATTTGACCGTGGTGGATACCAATATCATGGTAAAGTAAAAGCCCTAGCAGACAGTGCTCGTGAAGCAGGACTAAAATTCTAAAGGAGGGACTATAATGGAAAAGACTAATAATAAAGAAAGAAATAATAAAAGAGAATTTGTAAAAAAGAGTCCTTATGAGGAAAAAGTAATTTCAATTGGACGTGTAAGTAAGACTACTAAAGGTGGACGTACAATGAGATTTACTGCAACAGTTGCTGTTGGAGACAGAAAAGGTCGTGTTGGACTTGGAACAGGAAAAGCTGGTGAAGTACCCGAAGCAATTTCAAAAGCAATCAAAGCTGCTGAAAAAAATGTAATTAAAGTTAATCTAGTTGAAGGAAGAACTTTAAGTCATGAAGCAATTGGTGTATGTGGAGCTGCTAAAGTATTAGTAAAACCTGCTAAAGCTGGTAGTGGAATCATTGCTGGTGGACCAGTTCGTAACGTATTAGAACTTGCTGGAGTAAAAGATATAGTATCTAAATCTTTAGGAAGTAATACACAAATAAATACTGCAAAAGCTGCTATGGAAGCATTAAAAATGCAAAGAGATGCTGAACATATAGCAAATTTACGTGGAAAAAAAGTAGAGGAGATTATAGGATAATGAAATTAAATGAATTAAAAAACCATCCTGGATCTACTCACAGAAAAAAAATAGTAGGTAGAGGACCAGGTAGTGGACTAGGAAAAACAAGTGGACGTGGAGAAAAAGGTCAAAAAGCACGTTCAGGAGCAAGTATCAAACCTTGGTTTGAAGGTGGACAAAACCCACTATATAAAAGAATTCCAAGAAGAGGATTCAATAATGCTAGATTTACTACTAGATACAGCGTAGTAAATGTAAGCGATTTAAATAAATTTGAAGATAATACAACTGTAACACCTGAACTTCTTAAAGAAGCAGGTCTAGTGAAAAAAGAATTAAGCGGAATAAAAATCTTAGGAAGTGGAAAACTTGAAAAGAAATTAACTGTAAAAGCTAATTTATTCACTAACAGTGCTATCAATAAAATAGAAAGTATCGGTGGAAAAGTTGAGGTGATTTAGATGTTCTCAACATTTAAACAAATATTCAAAAAAACTAATAAAGATTTAAAGAAAAGAGTGTTTTACACATTAGGAGCATTATTTATATTCGCACTTGGAAATGCTATAACAGTTCCAGGTATGAAAGCAATTACTAAAGACTTAGGATTCTTAGAATTATTAAATGCAATGAGTGGTGGAGGATTAAAAAGATTTAGTATATTTGCATTAGGTGTAACACCATACATAACTGCTTCTATTATATTACAAGTATTACAAATGGATATAATGGGTATAACATATTTTCAAGATTTAAAAGAAATGGGAGAAGCTGGAAGAACAAAAATAAACAAAATAAACAGATACTTAGGTATAGGTTTTGCACTAGTTGAAGGATATATCTATTCATTAATGTTTATGGGTAAAACAGCAGATCCTCTACAATATGTTAAAATTAGTTTAATATTAACAGCAGGAACAGCATTCTTACTTTGGTTAGGCGATCAAATAACTAACAAAGGTATTGGTAATGGAATAAGCCTTATCATAATGGCTGGTATTATAAATACAGTACCAGGAATGATGATTGAAGCATTTAAAAACCTAGTAGTTAATAACACAAATACATATGTAGGAATATTATCATTTGTAATATTTATATTATTGTATATTGGAATAATTGTTGGAGTAATATATGTTCAAGAAGCTGAAAGAAGAATACCTATACAATATTCAAATAGAAGTGCAGGAGCATATAAGGCTAACCAATCATTCTTACCATTAAGAATAAATTCAGCCGGAGTTATGCCAGTAATATTCGCATCAGCAGTTCTAGCTATACCAACAACTCTAACATACTTTATAAAATCAGAAGGATTTAAATCTTTCATAACAAAATATTTAACAACAACAACTCCAGTTGGATTTATAGTATATATACTTCTAATAATAGCATTTACTTATGGATACACATTTGTAGCGGCTGTTAATCCTGAAGATATATCAAAAAATCTAAATAAACAAAATGGTTACATTCCAGGAGTAAGACCAGGAACAGAAACTACTAAATATATATCAAAAATATTATCAAAAATAACATTCTTAGGAGCAATTTTCATTGCAATAATTGCTGCTATTCCAATTGTATTTAGTTGGATCTCAAATATGCCTAGTATAGTATCTCTTGGTGGAACAAGTATACTAATTGTTGTAGGAGTAATATTAGAATTATATAAACAACTAGAAAGTTCAGTAGCAAGTCGTGCTTATAGGAGGTAAGTGAATTGAACATAATTTGGATCGCACCACCAGCAGCAGGAAAGGGAACATATAGTTCATTATTAAAAGAAAAATATGGTTTCAATCATATAAGTGCTGGGGATGTATTAAGAGAACAAGTTAGTTTACAAACTGAAATCGGTAAAAAAGTAGAAGAAATAATCAATAAAGGTGAAATGGTTAATGACACTTTAATGGCCAAACTAATTGAAACAAAATTAAAAAGTTTAGACCTTAGTGTACCATTCATGTTAGATGGTTATCCTAGAAAAATAAATCAAGCACATGATTATGAACATATTCTAGAAAAATTCAATTTAAATGTGGATAAAGTAATATTTATTAACATTTCAAAAGAAACAGGACTTAAAAGAATATTAGGACGTCTAAATTGTCCTAAATGTAAAAAAAGTTATAATAAATATCTTCCTGATACAATGCCAAAAACTGAAGGAATCTGTGATGACTGTAATACACCACTTATTTCTAGAGTAGATGACACGGAGGAAGCATATGCTACAAGATATAATGTATATATGACTGAAACGAAACCAGTTATAGAATATTATAAAAGTTTAGGAAAACTTATTGAAATAGATGGATCTAAAAGTCCTGAAGAAACACTTAAAGTTATTGAAAATATTTTAGGAGTAAATAATGGTTAGTACTAAAACTGAAAGTGAAATTAGCCTAATGAGTTATGCTGGCAAAGTATGTTATGAACTACTTGAACTTATGGAAACAAAAGTAAAAGCTGGCATAACTACAAAAGAGCTAGATCAAATCGCTGAAAAATTTATAAGAGAAAAAGGCTGTACACCATCATTCTTAAATTATGAAGGATATCCAGCAAGTATTTGTACTTCAATAAATGAAGAAGTAGTGCATGGCATACCTAGTAATAGAAAACTTAAAAATGGTGATATAATATCAATAGATGTAGGGGCCTGCTATAAAGGCTATCATGGGGATACAGCAAGAACTTACAAAGTTGGAAACATTTCTAACGAAGTGAGTGAATTAATGAAATACACTAAAGAAGCCTTATATAAAGGATTAAGTGTAATAAAACCTGGTATAAAACTAAATGAAATATGCAAAGCAGTTGAAAGCGTTGCTAAAGAGCATGGATATGGTGTTATAAGAGAACTTACTGGACATGGAATAGGAACTGATATGCATGAAGACCCATATATTCCAAATTATAGCAACAATGAAAGTGAACTCATACTAAAAGAAGGAATGACACTAGCTATCGAGCCAATGTTTAGTTTAAAAGGTAGAAAAGTATGGTTGCTTGATGATGACTGGACAATTATAACTCAAGACGGCTCACCAGCAGCACATTATGAACATACAATTGTAGTTACAAAAGATGGCTACAAAATACTGACAGGAGAGTGATTTTATGGCAAAAGATGGATACATTGAAACTGAAGGAAAAGTACTAGAAATAATCCCAGGAGGGGACTTCAAAGTAAAATTAGAAAACGGTCATATTGTAGAAGCTCGCGTTTCTGGAAAAATGCGTCAAAACCTAATCCGTATCTTTCCAGGTGATACAGTATTACTAGAAATTCCAATTTGTGATTTAACACGTGGGCGTATAATATATAGAAAATAATGGAGGTATTAAAATGAAAGTAAGACCATCAGTAAAACCAATATGCGACAAATGCAAGGTAATTAAAAGAAAAGGAAAAGTCATGGTAATTTGTGAAAATCCAAAACACAAACAAAGACAAGGTTAATAGGAGGAAATAATGGCACGTATTAAAAATATTGATTTACCAAAAGAAAAAAGAGTTGTTATCGGTTTAACTTATATCTATGGTATTGGACCAAGCCGTGCAAAGAAAATTTGTGAGACAGCTGGTGTAAGTGAAGATATTAGAGTAAAAGACTTAACAAACGATCAAATCAATGACTTAAGAAAAGCATGCGATGAATATGTTTTAGTCGGAGATTTAAAACGTGAAGTTGAAATGAACATTAAAACAAAAATGGAAATCAACTCATATCAAGGTACTAGACATAAAAAAGGTCTTCCAGTAAGAGGACAAAGAACTAGTAGAAATGCTAGAACTCGTAAAGGTAAAGCTAAAACAATAGCTAATAAGAAAAAATAGGAGGTTAATGTAATGGCATATAATAGAAGAAAAAGAAAAGTCAAGAAGGACGTTACTGTTGGTGAAGCACATATTCATACAACTTATAATAACACAATAGTAACAATTACTGACGAAAACGGTGGAGTTATAAGCTGGGCTTCTTCAGGATCAATTGGATACAAAGGAAGTAAAAAGAAGACTCCATTTGCTGCAGGACAATCAGCTGAAGCAGCAGGAAAAGTTGCATATGACATGGGACTTAGAAAAGTAAGCGTATACGTAAAAGGAATTGGTGGAGGACGTGAAACTGCAATTCGTTCTTTACAAACTGCAGGACTTGAAATAACTTCAATCACAGATGTAACACCAATACCACATAATGGATGTAGACCACCTAAGAGAAGACGTGTTTAGGAAAGGGGAAATATTATGTTAAGATTTGAAAAACCAGATTATAAAGTTGTAGAATATAATGAAAATAACTTTTATGCAAAATTTGTACTTGAACCTTTAGAAAGAGGATTTGGTACAACGATTGGAAATGCATTAAGAAGAGTAATGTTATCACATCTACCAGGTAGTGCTGTAAAAAGCATTAAAATTGAAGGTGTACTTCATGAATTCCAAAAGATTGATGGAGTTGTTGAAGATGTAACTGAAATAGTATTAAACATGAAAAAATTAGTAGTTAAAAACTTTGTAGATGAGGATAAAACTTTATATCTAAAAGTGAATAAAGAGGGAGAAGTAACTGCTAACGATATAACTCCAGATGCCGATGTTGAAATAGTAAATAAAGACTTAGTAATTGCAACATTAGCAAAAGGTGGAAGCCTTGACATGGAAATAACAATTGGAAATGGCCGTGGATATGTTGATGCTAAAATAAATAGAAAAGAAATGAAAAATGTTCCAGTAGGAGTAATACCAGTTGACTCACTTTATAGTCCTATTGAAAGAGTAAGCTATGAAGTTGAACCAGCGCGTGTTGGTCAAAGTGAAAACTATGACAAACTAATAATGGAAGTATATACTAATGGTTCTATGACTCCACAAGAGGCAATGGCTTTATCAAGCAGAATACTAATAGAACATTTTGACATATTAACTAAAATAAACAAAATAGCTGATATGACAGGATTACTTGCAGATAAAGAAGAAGATCCAATTCAAAAAACTTTAGAGACACCTATAGAAGAATTAGATCTATCTGTAAGAGCTTATAATTGTTTAAAAAGAGCTGGACATCATACTCTTCAAGACTTAACATCACTAACTGAATCTGAAATGATGAAAATCAGAAACTTAGGTAAAAAATCATTAAAAGAAGTAATGGATAAAATAAAAGAAATGGGACTTAAGTTCCGTGACGAAGAATAGGAGGTACTTATGGCATATAGAAAATTAAATAGAGATACTAAAAAAAGAAGAAGTATCCTTTCTGGTTTAACAAAAACTGTTATAATGAATGGCCGTGTTGAAACAACAGATGAAAGAGCAAAAGAAGTTAAAAAATTTGTAGACAAAATGATAACTTATGCTAAAAAAGGAGATTTAAATTCAAGAAGACAAGCATTAGCCTTTTTAGAAAATGATACTGAAGCTGTTAAAAAATTATTTGATGAATTAGCTCCAAAATATGCTGATAGATTAGGTGGCTATACAAGAATAATTAAATTAAATGAAAGAAGAGGAGACGACGCTTTAATAGTAAGTCTAGAATTAGTTTAATTATCACTCTAGAGAAATCTAGAGTTTTTTATTTACTCATAAAATTTAAAATTATATAATTGAGATAGAAAGTAGATGAAAAAAATATGCAAGTTAATACAGATAGTTTTCTATATAAAAACATAGAAATTTTATAAAATAACTCAATATCTAAGATTATATATTTAAGAATTATTAAATAGTGGAATAGACGAAAAAGTTTTTGAAAATATAAATAAAATAAGTCCAGAGGAAACATTTAAATTATCACAAGAAATAATAAATAAGCTAGGAATAAACTTAAACACCTCAGAACTAAATAATAATGGAAGAATAAAGATAATTCAGGTTAACCCAAATAATATAGATTAAATGACAATAATTCACTAAGAAAAAATATAATAGGTAGAACTTATGATGGGAAAGAAAAATATGTAACAACAACATTATCTGGATTAAATATAGACGTTCCACTTTTAGTTCATGAAGCTGTGCACTACTCAAACCAAAATAAAAATAATACTGAAAATAGCCATAATTTTAGTGAAGCATTATCACTTTTTAGTGAATATATAAGTATAGAATATCTAAAAGAAAATGGTTATGTTAATAATATATATCCTATAATGATAAGATCAAAAGATACCCTATCTAAAATTGAAAAAATTATAGGAAACTTAACTGCACTATACATACATAAGTTAACTGGAACTATTACATCTGATAGTTTTAAAAAAATATTTCCAAGTGAAAATGAAACCGGCTATTATGAACTCATAAAAAAAATAAAATTAGAAGAAAACTCTAAGGTAGATATATATTTTGAATTTATATATATATTTGGGACTATGCTATCAATATATATGTATAATGAGTATAAAAAAGATCCAAAATTTATATCTAAATTAAGTAAATTAAATAACAATCTAAATCAAGATTATGAGATTAGTTTATCTTATATAGATTTAACACCAAGTGACATAGAAAATTTAGAGAAAATAAAAAAATCCATGGATGAATTAAGAACTGAATTTATTGAAAATAATATTAAATTATAAAAAAGTAAAATTTTTGTGAAATCAAGAATAGCTATTTAATTAAAATTTCATTTATGGTATTATATTTATAAGAATAGGTGTGATACTAAATGAAAAAGAAGAATGAAACAAATGTTAAAATGAAAAAGAATGAAAGAAATGCATCTTTTAATTTACTAGAAGTAATTGTAATTATAATTATGACTAGTTTAGTTGTTGGAGTAGCAACAGGGGTGATTGTATATAAAAATTATAAAGAAGATGAGAATTCCACAAATGCATCGAGCAATATATACTTAGATGAATTAAATGGTGCATATAATAATATAATAAATGGTTATGTAGAGAAAGTTGATGAATCTAAACTAGTTGATGCAGCAATACAAGGTATGTATCAATACTTAGGAGATCCTTATACAAGTTATATAGACGAAGAAGCAACTGAAGATTTAACAGATAGACTAAATGGTGAATATACTGGTATAGGCGTAGAAATCACAAAAGTAGAAAATGGAATATTAGTTATAACAGTCTTTGAAGGAGGACCAGCACAAAAAGCTGGTGTTGAAGCCGGAGATATAATAGTTAAAGTAAATGGTGAAGATATAACTTCAAAATCAGCAGCAGAAGTATCTAGTATGATTAAAAATTCTAAAAGCAGTTCAATAGAAATAAGTTTTTTAAGAGCTGGAATAACTATAACTAAAACATTAAATATTAGTAATGTAAATGTTCCTTCTGTTTCAAAAGAAAATTTTGATGGAGTAGGATATATAAAAATTGATACTTTTTCAAATACAACATATAATCAATTTAAGAATGCTCTTGAATCATTAGAAAATGAAGGAATTAAAAGCTTAATTATAGATGTTAGAAATAATGGTGGAGGTTATTTAAATAGTGCTGTAGAAATAGCTGAATTATTTATAGAAAAAGGAAAAAATATATATGGTTTAGAAAATAAAAATGGTACAACATTCTATACAGATGATACTAAAACTAAAAGAGACTATAAAATAGCAGTCTTAATAAATGGGGCGAGTGCTTCCGCTTCAGAAATACTTACATGTGCTCTAAAAGAAAGTTATGGAATAACAACTATTGGAACGACTAGTTATGGAAAAGGAACAGTACAAGAAACATCAAATTTATCAACTGGAGGTATGGTTAAATATACAACAGCTTACTGGCTAACACCTAATGGAAATAAAATAAACAACGTA
>CAMENK010000003.1 GCA_945928335.1 uncultured Bacillota bacterium | reverse complement strand
TTAATACCATTAAAACACCAGAAGTTAATATTATAATAGTTCCTAAATCATATGTTATGTTTTTTAAAAATTGTTGACGATTAAGGCTAATATTCATTTGTTTATCTACATCACATTTTGATTTATATGAATTATATATATTATTAAGTCTAATTTCTTTTATATTTAAATTTCTTATACTTTCTAAAGCTTCTATATCTTCCATTAGTTCGTTATTATATATAGCTTTATTTTCTTGTAAAATTCTAATTTTAGTATTAAGAAAATTTCTATACAACTTTACTATTAGATAGTAAATAATAATTATTATTATACCTATAATTGATAATTTAAAGTTCACTATCATCATTATAATAAATGAAATTATTATAAGTAAAATATTCACAAAAGCATTTAACATTATGTCAGATAATAAATCTCTAAGATTATTTAAATCATTTAATCTACTAATGATTTCTCCAGTAGTTTTATTTTTGTAGTAGGCATATGGGAGATTAAAAATTTTATTGATTACTTTTTTATTTATAAATATTTCTAAATTATAATTTGCTCTTATAATTAGTTTATTTCTAAAATAATTAAATAGATTTTTTAATATAATAAATGTTCCAAATATATATAATAATTTTATATAGTATTCTTTATTTATTATTTTATTGTCTAGTATTATTTTATAATAGTAAGTATCAATTAAACTAAATATAAATGTTACTAAAGAAGATATAAATAGTAAAAATAAAGTTTTTTTATCTTTTAAAAGATTGACTAGTATTTCTTTTAAAAGCTTATTACTTTTAATTTTTTTAGGTAGTTCTTTTATCTTTTCAAAGAAAAGTAATGTTCCTAAATAATTTTTCTCAAATTCACTTATTGGAACTTTAATAAAACCTATACTTGGATCCATGATAAGAAGTTTATTTTTTTTAGTATCAATTTCATAAATTACAACAAAGTGATATAAATTTGCTTTTTTTACATGAGCGATTACCGGAAATTTTATTTTATAATTAATTATTTCATTCAAAAGAACTTTTTTTCCATAAGCATTAAATCCAATTTCCTTGCTTCCATTTATTAAGTCATATGCATTAGTACCATTTTTCCCGGTGTGTATTATTTCTTTGATTGTTTCCATATCTAGGTACCCATTATAGTACTTAATAATGGAAGATAGACAAGCAGCCGCACAATCATTTTTATCTTCATTTAATACTACAAATTTATTTGTCATTTTTAACCTCCTAATTATTTATTAGGTAAAAAAATATTAAACTCTTTTTTATTTTAAATTATACAAAAAATTTACGTATATTTATTGTAAATAAGTAAAAAATAATAATATATAATACTTTTTATTAAAAATTATTAATCTTGGGGTTGCAATATTTTTAAAAGTATTGTATACTTTAGATGTTCTTGTGAATTGGTTCCGTAGCTCAGCTGGATAGAGCAACGGCCTTCTAAGCCGTCGGTCGGACGTTCGAATCGTCTCGGAATCACCATTGTAAAAAATAAAAAGTTGCTATTTTCAAGCAACTTTTTTTCTATTCAAATATCAATATTTCTTTATCATCTACATAAAATGCTACTTTGCTTACATCTTCATAATTTTCCATAACACTTTTACCTATAGTGTATACTACCTCTTCTAATATATTGTTATTATATATAGAATCAAATATTTTATCATTAAATGTTAAATTCATAACTTCTTGTTCTTTTTCATAATTTTTTAACTCTACATTACTATTTAAATAACTACTTAAATTACTTTGATATAGTATACTACTTTTTAATTCATTTACTATAACTGTTACTTTTTCTTCTTTTGAGTTATCAACCTTAGTAACAGGTACATAATAGATATCTCCATCAATATTAGAAGTATAATATATAGTAGTTTTAGTAATCCCATATAATTCATTTATATCATAGGATTTATTTATTCCAAAAGATCTGTCTAAAACTTCTGGCAATAGTTTATTTGAATTAGGTAGTCTTTCTAATAAGTTACCTTCTACTTTAATTATAACTTTATTTATTTCTTTTTCACTTGTTAAGGTAAATACTATGGCTTCTATCATTTTTTCTTCTTCTACTAAACTTATACTAAGTAATTCTTTAGAAAAATCTACAGTAACAGTATCATTTTCTATAGTTAATGAATTTATTTTAGTTCCACTTGGTATTAGACTTTTAAAATATTTAGGTATTTTATCTTTTTTTTCACTATCATTTGTTAATATAGTTAACTTCTCTTTTAACTTTTCCTCTAAGCTATCATTTTCTACATCTACATTTACTTCACTTACATAACTATATTTATCTAGTAAATATACATTTACTAATTTTTCTTCTTCAATATAGTTTATACTTTTATTTATTTTTACATCTTTTGTTGGAAATAAGTATAAGAGTCCAATTACAAATAAAGCACTTGTCGTTATAATTATTTTTCTAAGTCCCATTTTTTTTAACATACACTCACCTATAAAATTTTATGATTTAATAAATAAAAAAATGACTACTATTAGTCATTTTCAAGGTCTATTTCACCCATTTTTAAAAGTTCTATTACTGCCTGAGTTCTGCCCTTAACTTCTAATTTTTGCATTGCATTAGATATGTGATTTCTAACAGTTTTTTCACTGATATTTAATTTATCAGCAATGTCTTTTGTATCATAATTTTTTATTAAAAGTAAGAAGACTTCTCTTTCTCTATCTGTTAATATACTCTTATTCATAAACACCACCTTATTTTAGTATTTTTCTTACTATAATATTTTATGTATGTTTATTAAATAAGTGATTTTATAATTTATTCAAATTGAACGGTTATATACATTTTTTCTTTGTATTCTTCTTGTATGCTTCTCATTATATTATTTGCAAGACTAGCATCATGTTCTTTAGAATTTATTACTACTTTAATATTATCATTATTTATTTCAATATAACTTTTAATACCAAATTTTTCTAAAACTTTAGTTTCTAATTCTTCTTCTTTAGTTATATTTAAATTTAATATTTTTAGTTCCTCAAAAGCAGTATTTTTTTCTTCTGTAGTTGAACTCTCATTAGTTAATACTTTCTCAAGTTCTTCTATTTCTAGACTCACTTCTTCATCTCTATTAGCTCGCATTGCGATTAAAACATCTTCTTCTGTAACATTTACTTCTACTTGCTTTTCAGTTTCTGTTCCTTTAATATCGGTTTTTAACAATTCATTAGGCATGGTAACATAGTAAACACCTAAAACTAATACTAAACTTAAAAGAGTTAAAAACCACATACTTTGTTTATTCATCTTATAACCCTCCTAGAAATATATATGATAAATAAACCAATTTATACTAAAGTTTTAATGTTTTGTCTTTATTTATTTGAAAAAATTCTTGAAGTCCATAAATATTTTTATTAAATTCATGTGAATTATACATTTCTCTTGCTTGTTCTAGTGTAATTGGTCTAGACATGCTAGTTATTTTATCACTATTTATTTTTATCAAATAAAGTGTATATTCATTATCAATTTTTTTAATAATAAATCCTTTTGTGACTAAAATATCATCTTTTGATTTTAAATAAGTAGTTATATTCATGCATAAATTATTAGTCATTGTAAATTCTCCATTAGATCCAGTTACTTTTCTTATATTATTTTTTATTATATCTAACTTATCCAATGCTTTTTCATATTTTTCTGTTAGATCTTCGTCTAATTCTGTTTCTTCATCAATTAAAAATTCTTCATCGTCATCCTCATATTGAACTTTCATTCCTTCTTCAATCATCTCAGTACTAAAATCTATAAAGAAGTCATCTAGGTCATTAAATAAAAATACTTCTGAAAATAGTAATTCTCTACCACAATATAATTCATCTAATTTTTGCATTACTCCAATTTTTTTAGATTCATTTAAATATTCTCTATACTTTTTAAAGTTTTGTCTATATTTTTTAGCATCTTTTAAGGGAACATTGAATATTTTACTAAAGTCATTATCTAATTCACTTTCAAAAGTATCATTTATTAGTTGATGATTTTTATCATATTTATATACATTAAATAAATAAGAATAATAATAACCATCATCGTTTACATCTTCTTGGCTTATTTTCCATGTAGTTAGGTCTTTTTCAAATATTATTTGTGTAGTTATACTACTATATATTTCATTTTCAATTGTAACAACAAAATCAATACTATAATTATTATTCTTATTGATTCCAAAGGATATGTTTTTATTCCCTTCACAATCAATATAAAATAATGTATCAAAATCATTTACAATAAATACTTTATCATTCTTATGATTTAAAGAATTATATAAATCTTCACATATATCAATTCTATAATTTGTACATTCCTTTATCATTTTAAATAATTCTTTAGTTATTCTTTTATAACTTGGATTATTTTTAATATCTTTATCAACTAAAGAAAGCATTTCTTTTATAATAGTTTCTAATTCCATATAAACCCACCCTTGCATGATATTATAACAAATTTTATTATAGAAAAAAAGCATATTTCTATGCTCTTGATGAATATTTACCATCACTAGTAGTTATTATAATTTCTTCACCTTCAGCTATGAATAAAGGTACTTTAACAGTATAACCTGTTTCAATCTTTGCATCCTTCATAGCGCCGCTGGTAGTATTACCTTTAACAGCTTGTTCTGTTTCAATAACTTTATAGCTTATTTTTTCAGGTAAATTTATACCAATTACTTCTCCTTCATAACTTACTATTTCAACTACTAATCCTTCTTTTAAAAACTTAATATAATCTTCTAATAAACTTTTATTAAGTTCTAATTGTTCATATGTATCATTATCCATAAATACATATGTATCTCCAGAATTATATAAATAAGATAAGGCTTTCTTTTGAACATTGGCCTTTTCTAGTTTAATACCAGCATTGAAAGTTATTTCCTGAGTAGTCATTGTTCTTAGATTTTTTAATTTAGTTTTTACAAATGCACTACCTTTTCCAGGTTTTACATGTTGAAATTCTACTACTTGATATATATTTCCTTCATAGCAAATAGTCATACCATTTTTAATATCATTTACGTTAAACATTACTAATCAGCCTTTCTTTCTTTATGAACTGTTGTTTTATTACATCTAGTACAATGTTTTTTTATTTCTAATTTACCTTCAGTATTTTTTTTATTTTTACTTGTTAAGTAATTTATTTCTTTACAAACTGTACATTGTAGTGCAATACCTTCTCTATTTTCTTTTTTAGCCATTATATTCTGCCTCCTTTTTTTACATGTAGATTATAACAAATATTTAAGATGTTTACAAGCAAATTTGTATTGTTTATTGGAATTATGGTATTTTTTTATTAGTTTTTATGATAAAATACTTACGAATTGAGGTGTTTTAAATGAATAATAAAACTGTTTTAGTTACTGGTTCAAGTATAGGTTTAGGTAAATGTATTATAGAGAAATTTGCAAGTAATGGATATAATACTATAATTACTTATTTAAATCACGAAAGTGAATCATTAGAATTTAATGATTATATTATAAATAAATATAATGTTAAAAGTACTATTTTTAAACTTGATGTAAGTGATTTAGAAAATATTGAAAGTTTAAGAAAAATGGTTGTTAATACATTTGGTAATATAGATGTGTTAGTTAATAATGCTGGAATATGTTTAGATACAACTTTTGAAGATAAGACTAAAGAGAATTTTATGAAAATTTTAGAAGTTAATTTAGTTGGTACATTTTTAATGAGTAAAACTTTTGGTAGTTTAATGTTTGAAAATAAAAAGGGTTCAATTATAAATATTAGTAGTAATAATGCCATAGATTCTTATTATGTTGAATCTCTTGATTATGATGCTTCTAAAGCTGGTGTGATAAATTTAAGTCATAATCTAGCTAATAAGTTTAGTCCTTATGTTAGAGTAAATACTGTCTGTCCTGGATGGATAAATACAGATATGAATAAAAATATGAGTGAAGAATTTAAAAAAGAAGAAGAAAATAAAATATTATTAAATAGATTTGCTGATGTAGAAGAAATTGCTAATTTAGTTTATTTTTTAAGTAGTGATGAAGCCAGTTATATAAATGATAGTGTTATTAAAATTGATGGAGGTAAAAAATGTTAAATATTAAAGAAGATGCTTTTAGATTAGTTAATGAAAAAGAAAACGAATTAGTTGAAGTTTTTAAAGATATAGATGAAGTATCTTTATTATATAGTAAAAAAATTTTAGATGCTTTTCATAAATATAATTTAAATGAGAGTGATTTATTTGGGACTAATGGATATGGGTTTAATGATATAGGTAGAGATAAGATTGAAAGTATTTATAGTGATATTTTTTCTAGTGAGGATGCTTTAGTTAGAAGAGAATTTATTTCAGGAAGTCATGCGATAAGTACATGTTTATTTGGATTACTTAGACCAGGTGATACTTTTGTTTCTATAACTGGAACTCCATACGATACTATGCATGAAGTAATTGGTATAAGAGATAATGATAGTTCTTTAAAAAGTTTTGGCATAAATTATAAAGAGATAGATTTAATTGATAATGATTTTAATTATGATGAAATTAAAAAAAGTCTTGGTAATATTAAAATGATTTATATTCAAAGATCACGTGGTTATTCTACTAGAGAAAGTATAGGTATTAACAAATTAGAAAAAGTTATTAAACTTATAAAAGATATAAATAACGATATTATTATTTTTGTAGATAATTGTTATTGTGAGTTTGTTGAAAGAAAGAATCCTATTGAAGTTGGGGCTGATGTATGTGTTGGTTCTCTTATTAAAAATTTAGGTGCTGGGATTTGTACTAATGGAGCTTATGTTGTTGGTAAAAAGAACTTAATACATTTAATTAGTGAAAGATTAACCTTGCCTGGAGAAGGAAAAGATGTTGGACCATCACTTGATTCTAATAAAATGTTTTTATTAGGTTTATATTTTGCACCTAGTGTTGTTGCTTCTAGTTTGAAAATAAATTATTTGACTAGTAAAGTTATGGAAAGTTTAGGTTATATTACTAGTCCTAAATCTAATGAAGAAAGATCTGATATAGTATTAAGTATTTATTTAGAGAATGAAGAAAATTTAGTTAAGTTTTCTAAGCTTTTGCAAAGTTCAGGTCCAGTTAATTCTAATGTAACACCTATTCCATCAGAAATGCCTGGATATGATTCTAAAGTTATTATGGCTAGTCCTTCATTTACTCAAGGTTCTTCTATTGAATTATCTTGTGATGCTCCTTTAAGAGAACCTTACATTTTGTATTTACAAGGTGGACTAACTTACGAATATGGTAAATTGGCTTTGGCAAATATTATTAGTGAATTAAAAAAATAAATATTGATTTTAAAATGAATCAATATTTATTTTTATATCTTTAATTCCATCATTATATGCTTTTGCTTGAATTAAACTTTTAATTGAATTAGCCACTCTACCTTGCTTTCCTATTACTCGTGACATATCGCTTTCACTTACTAATATTTCTATGATTGTTCCTTCTTCAGTAACAAACTTTTTAACTTTTACTAAGTCACTTTCTTTTGCGATGTTAGTAACTAGGAATTCTGCAAATT
The DNA here is from genome assembly GCA_945928335.1 of uncultured Bacillota bacterium. Taxonomy (GTDB): domain Bacteria; phylum Bacillota_I; class Bacilli_A; order RF39; family UBA660; genus CAKOLN01. Next base: position 13,060 of record CAMENK010000003.1, on the reverse strand, counting down.
CTTCTATACTCATTATTTGGAATTTCTTTCGTTATGGAATTTTTCCATAATTCCAGCCTTACTTAATAAATTTTTAACAGTATCAGTTGGCATAGCACCATTTCTTAACCATTTAAGAGCAACTTCTTCATTGATATTAATTTTAGAATTTTCTAATGGACTATAAGTACCAACTAATTCTAAAAATGAACCATCTCTTCTATCACGGCTATCAGCAGCTACTATTCTATAATATGGTTTCTTTTTACTTCCCATTCTTTTAAGTCTTAATTTTACCATAGTTTTACCTCTCTTTCTGTAGATAATATTATCATATATAAAAATATATGTCAACCTTTTTAGGTTGACACTTATTTATTTTCATATTCTGTAATAATTTTATCAATATATTCAAAATGATGTTCAATTACTCCATTATCATTAACTTTTGACATTACACATAAATTGCCTGGTATTCTTTTACCATCTAGAGGATTTTCTAAATCAATATCTAAATATCCATTATTTGTTAATACATAAAGTCTAGTGCATTTTTCAACATTAGAATCATTTAACAAGTTTTGTTCATAAATTTCATTATCATCAAAATAAAGTTCTGTAGCTAACTCTACTTCTTTTTTTATTCTTTTTAAATTTTTAATTTTTGATTCATCACTTATTTTTTGCATACCAAGAATTGATACTCCCATGACAGTTATTAAGAGCATTATAACCACTAATAATTCAGTTAAAGTAAAACCTTTTTTATTCATTTCATCCACCTATTATAAGAATAACACATTTTTATCAAATTAAAAAGAGGCTATTTTGCCTCGACAATTAACTTAATTGCAGTTCTTTCTTCTCCATCAATCAAGATATCACTAAAAGCAGGGGTGCATACTAGATTTTTTCCTGTTGGTGCTGTATAACCTCTTGCTATAGCAATTGCTTTTATAGCTTGATTAAGCGCACCTGCACCTATAGCTTGTATTTCAACTCCTGAATTTTGTTCTCTAAATAAATTAGCAATAGCGCCTGCAACTTTTTGTGGAACACTTTTGCTTGATACTTTAATTATATCCATAATATAATTCCCCCTTGATAAAATATATTATTTTTTTAATATTAAAATACCAAATTTAGAAAAAACTTTTTATTTTTAAATATAATTCTTTTTCTTTTCCATTAGGATTTAATTCAGTTATTCTTATATCTCTTAATCTATATAATTCTTCTTTAGTTAAATGCATAAGTGATTTTTTTACTTTCTCTCTTTCATAATCTTTAAATATATCAAATATTGATTTTTCTAAAGTTTTTATTCTTCTTATTTTTTCTATTGATAATTTTAATATCTGCTGTATTCTACTATAAGTAACATTGTATTTTTCAGCCAACTCTCTTTGATTTAATTTTTTTCTTCCCAATGCTCCATAGTAAGATAATAATATATCTTTTTCTTTTTCATTTAAACATTTTATTACATCATTTATAATCACATTATTAATGATTTTTTCTTCAAAATTATCTTTACTACTAATTGTATCTAATAATTCAATATCATCTCTTAACTTAGTTTTCTCATTTAGACTAATTTCACTTTCAATATTATGTCTATAATATGTTCTATAAAATAATAATATCTGATTATCGATACATTTAGTTGCAAAAGTACTAAAACTTATTCCTTTATTAACATCATAATTATCAATTGCTTGAATTAATCCAATAGTCCCAATCATAAATAAATCTTCTTTATCATAATTAAGAAAATAGAATCTAGTATTTAATCTCATAATTACTAATCTTAAATTATGTTCAATAAGTATTTTTCTAATATTTTGATCTCTAGTTAAGTTATAATTTTTAAATAATTCACTTTGGTATTCAGATGTTAAAAGACTGGGTAATTCAAAATTTATATTCATAAGTATCTCCTTAGTGCTATATAATAACAAATTATAGAAAAAAAAGAAATAGTATTTTAACTATTTCCAATAATATTACATTCATTTACAGGAACAAATTTTTTTCCTTTTAATCTATATAGTACATTACAATAACCTTTTTGATCATAGTATTCCTTTGTAACAATAAATTCTATCTTATTATCATCAAATATATCTACTAAATTTGTAATGGATAAAAGACTATTATCTGTGAAATCATCTACTATTTCATTTTCAATTACTTGATATCTATCTTCATCTCTATATACCATTAAATTATAATATTTAGAAGCTGTAAAACCACTATTAGATATATACAAATATTCATTTTGTGAATCACCATCAAAGTCATATTTTATATATTTAATTTGATTTAATGACATTTTTGACACATCAGACAATTTGCTAATAATGCTACTATCATTTAAATCATTTATGGTAAAGGAATATTGTTTTATTGTAGGATATCCTTTATATGCTAACAAATAATTTTTGTCTTTAAATATATTTTTATTATTATCATCAAAGACATACATTTTAATATTTTTGTTATTGTAAAGAACTTTATTTATTCCAGTATATTCTCCATCTATATAAGTAATGTACTTATTGCTGCTGTATTCTCCAATATTTACAGATTTATCTTCACATTTCCACTTAGTACATTCTAATACTGTGTAAGGATAAACAAATAATGTATAGGAATTTCTTTTATTTATTATTTCAATAATAGCATATATTCCTAACAATATTATAGTTAATATTACTAAGCCAACTACTATGCCTATTTCAAATTTATTATCTTTTTTCATACACTACACCCCTATGTAAATTTTATTATTTTATAAGATGTTGAAGTATTTCCATAAGTATTAAATACGGAATTTGAATTGCCATGTGATGATGATGGATCTGACATCAATATATCATTTGCAGTTGTTCCAGTTACATATACCCAGTGGCCATTACTTTTAACGCTTATTATAACATAATATCCTTGATTCAAAAAACTTTCAACTTGGGATCGCTTATTTTCGAATGTGCCAGTTAAAGAACCAGAACCATAAGTGTAATTTCCTGCTCCAACAGCAGTATCTAATGCACAATAGTTTAGTAATTCATTTCCAGAAAAGCAATTATTTGCATTTAGTGCTTGTGTAAAAGTTAGTGGATTAAAGTTTGGTATCTTAAGTGTTGATGGATTTGCATCGGCAATAAGTTTTGCATATGAAGTTATTAAGCATCCTGCACTACAAAGTGTTGCATCTGTTCCAAATGGTTGATCTCCCCATGGCCCACATTGTTTCCATGAATCCCATGGTCCACTTGCAATATCAGTACTTCCTCCACCTGTAGTAATTATTTCACATTCTACACCATTTAATTCAAATCCTTGATCCCCATATAGATAATATAAAATTTCTGCATAATCATAATTTGCTAAACTTTGATCAGTATGCCAATCGCTTAATTTAGTGGTATCATATTGAGTCAATGCAACTTTACCACTTGAGTCAGTCATTACTTGTCCGGCCGTTGCTTTTACATATTCCCTTAGTGGTGAATTTTGAGGCAAAGGGTCTTTCTTTATACAATTTGGAGCATTTTTTGCTAATTCACTATCTATTGGCATGACAATTACATTATTAGGATTATTAGTCGCAGGACAAACATAGCAGCCTTCATCTGGATCACAATATGTTTGACGCTGAGTAGAGTTAGATATTCTAATAGTTGATCCATCTGAAGAACCAGCCGCTAAAACAAAACTTCTTACCATAACAGAAAATGCTTTAGAAGTCGTTTCTACACTAGTAACATAATAGTCTGCTTGACCATACTCACCACCAGCTTCCATATAGACAGCTCCTAATACATATTTTTCAAGACTAATTAACTGTCCTTCCATATCTGCATTGCTTTCAAAATCAAAGTTATTAAATGTAAATGCACTTTTATCAGGAAATGTTAACTGTACTTGTAAATTCGTATCAGTACTTCCAATATTTGAACCATCTAATTCAGTATAATCACAAATTATTGTTGAAGTACCATTTCCACCATTACCTTTTGTACCTACTAAATCCCCTACATCTGATTTATAACCTAATAAATAATTAGCATAATCTTGTCTATCAGAAATATGAACAATGAATTTTTCAATTTCTTTTGCAACAATATAATCAAACTTTACTTCATTATAAACTGTAAATTCTTCCATATACCTAGGATATCTAGTAAAAATGAATCCATTTCTATAATCAAATGTTCCAGTTGATAAATTTAACGCAGCCCCATCATCACCTTTTTCATCTGGCATTGCTTTGATTTTATATACTTCTAAATCGCTAGGAGGAGTTCCATAATTATCTTCATAACAATTTGTACACCCCGTTTGACATTCAGGACTTGTTGCTTGATACGAAGCAATAAAATTTTTGTCTCCCTCATATCCCCTATTACCTGATTTTGGCATTTTATCTAATTCATTTAAAATACCATATTTAATAGGAGCATTACTACCAATCGCAGCAACCTTACCATATCTCAAAAAAATCTTATATTTATCTACATCTATTTTTCTTGTTTTATCCCTAACTTTTTCTACACATTCATATTTATTTGTTTCTTCATCAACTAATTCCCATCTCCAATATTTATAATTTTCTTGATATATATATTCATCTAATAGAACATCAATATCATCAGGTCTGAACAAATATTTACCATTTGCTCTTTTATGTCCAAATAATAAATTTATAGCATCTAAATCACTCGTTATTTGTTTAATATCTAATAAAGCGGCTTGATCATCCTTCTCAGCACTTGTTTCAATATAATCAGTTATAAATGGTTCTCCATTTAATTTATAATTTTGAGTTTCAAAAGCGTAGTAAAATGTATTCATTATATATCCAGGAGCTATATTTTGAAGTTCACCATATTCTCTTTTTTTAGTTCTTCTTTTTAAAGACTCCATAAATTCACATGGATCTGTACCATCTTCTATTCCTAAAAACAATTTAACTTTCTGAAAAAATGTTAATCTACAAGCAATAGGATTTCCATCCTCATCCTTTGCATTCTTAACCATTTCCTCTACTTCTCCTCTAGTCATCCCTTCTTCATATACCCTATCTTCATTAAAGTAGTAGTAGTTATATTCTTCATTTGTTTCTGTAGAGGCCATATAAGAATACTCTCCAGATAAACCAAATTTTATACCAATACTACTTATCACTAATTGGAAAAGATTACTTAGTATTGTTGCTAATGCAACTAGTAAAAATAATCCTATTAAAGATAATAATATTATTAATACTAGCTTACCTAAAGGTGTTTTAAAAAATGAAATAATTGCTTTTACTTTAGCAGGTGTTTCTTTAACATTTTTCAAAACTTTATTAACGTCATCTTGCTTTTTTTCAATATTTTCAAGAAATTCTTGATCTTGTTTAGCCTTTTTAGTATCTGAACGATTTGAGTCATTAGTGATATTTTGTAAATTGCTATTTTTGTTAATTTTATCTTCATTACTTTCAAGTTCATCTTTTTTTGGTAAAGTATTCCTTGATTCAGGTAATTCACTAACTGTATCTTTACTTGTAATTTTCGAATCATTATTTAAATTTGTTTTTTTTGATGCCTCAAGTCTTTCTTTAATTTCTTGACTACCATTAATGTTCTGAACAGCAAAAGAGCGCACTGGTCGTGCGTTGTTATTTATTTCATCAGTATTATTTATTTCTTCTCTTTTATCATTCATTTTACCACCTATTTAACTATAGACCTCCACCTGAACCAAATGATTCTAATTCTTCAGGAGTTACTATTACATTTATTCTCATTCTTCTTGAACCGCATACGAATAATGCTTCTCCTTGATTATAACGTTTAATAGATTCTTTTTCTTGATCATTTAAATCAACAAGTTTTCCTAAATCTTCAACTGCTTGTTTTTTTAATCCCATTATTAAATAATAACTTGCATTATCAAATATTGCTTTACCATGAACTATAACTTCTGGACTAGCAAAGTCAGTAGGTTGTTGTGTAATAATTATTGTACCCGTATTATATTTACGGCTTCTTCTTTGAACTTGTGCTAAGAACTCAGCACCAAGAGTATTTTTATCGGCCAATAATGTATGGGCTTCATCAACCATTAAAACCGTATTAGTAGACTTATCTAGGCATAATCCCCATGCATGTTTTAAAATATTAAAGAATAAAGCGTTTCTTATGTTAGCATCAGTATTCATTAATTCCTTTATATTAAATACAATAAAGTCACTATCAGGAGTTATTGTAGTATGTCCAGTAAAGTAATAACGCAACTCTTTTGTCAATGGTCTTACTTTTAATTCAAGTTTTTCCATTACTTCTCTTTCACGAGTTCTTTCAGTCATTGATAAAAGTCTTCCTTTTATTGTTGCATATACATCATCAAATGTTGGATAATCTTCACTAGAAAATTTACTAAAATCTGTTTCTGAAGTAATTCTATACCTTGCATAAGTATCTTGCATTACTTCACTAAATAGTGTTAGTACATCTTCTTCAATATCAGGACTATAATATTTCATAAATGCTTTTAAAGTTTGCAATGTTCTAGTTAAAATTGTATAACCTAAACCTTCAGCCATTTCTTCTTCATCTGCATCAAGTATTACTTCAAGTGGATTAATCATACCAAATCTTCCACCTTTACCTAAATCAATGAAGTCTCCGCCATATAATCTTGTCATATCTTCTAATTCGCCTTCAGGGTCAATTGCAACTATTTTATGACCATTTCTAATATTTGTTCTTAATAATAATTTAGCTGCTGTAGATTTACCACTACCAGAAGTACCTAACATAATCATGTTAGCATTATTTCTATTAAATTCTTTTTTAATTTGATATAAAAATTGATTAAATAAAATTATACCACCTGAGAAATCTACTCCTAATAAACAAGATAATCCAGGGTCTTTTATACTATCGAATACGAATGGATACATAGCGCTCATAGTTACACTTGGTATAGGTGTTCCTATTCTTTCTTCAATGTCATTTGGCGGAAAGATTGGCAAACAGCTTTGTAAGATTTTTTCTTGTTCAAATCTTAATACTACACCTTTCATTCCCATTGCATCCAAATAGTTTTTAACTTGGACTTTTTTATTTTCTAATTCTTCTTGACTATCTGCAAGAACCATTACGTGCATTTGAAAATCAAATATTCTAGCTTGTGTTGCAGTTAACTGACTAATAAAACTTTCTATACTTTCATAATCTTGTCTTATTTTTTCTTGTGCAGTTCTATCATGCTCATCTTTATATTTAACTTTCATATCAGCTATTTCTTTATTTAACATTTTTGATAACACTGAGAATTGGATTGGTATGTGTTTAATTACTATTTTAATTCCTGAATATTGAGTTAAATTTGCAAGATATCCTTCATTTATCATTTTAGGATAACTAATTATTGTTAAAAAGCAACAATATTTTCCACTAATAACCATATCTCCTGCTCTAAATTCTAAACCTTTAGGTGCTAATTGGCTTTTTAAATTCATTCAGTAATCACCGTCCCAAATTCTGTTCTATTATTATCATTTAAGAACCCTTCAATTAAAACTCTTAAATCATCATTACTTGTTTGTTTTGCTGTAAGTCCACAAGTTGCAAAACCGCTTACTAAATTTTGTATTTTCTTTTGTATTATTTCTGGTCTTCTTTCTTTAAATAATACAAAGTATTCCGTATCTACTACACCTACTTCTTTACTCATAAATAAGTTTGCTTTATTTATATCCTGCATAACAAGTTTCTTCATTACTGGTGTAGTTACATTATTATACATTAATTGTAATGAGCTTAAATATACATGAATATCTACAGGTCTTCCTGATACTATAATCCAAAATTCATAATCAAGTGTATTATATAAATTTCTTAAATTATATATTACATTTTTTTGTGTATCATAATCCATAATAAATATGTTTTTTGGTTGGACTTTTACACCTGTCACTTGCATTCCATCTTCAGTTTGAATACATCCATTTAAAATAGACTTAATTGGTAGCCAGTTTTCTGCATATCTTTGATTTTTTACATCAACTTTACTCTTCCCCGTACTCACTTCTTACACACCATCCTTTCCAATAATATACTCTTCTATTAAACATAAATTTTATAGCATCTTTTGTAAATTCCATAACATTATGATAATTAGGAATCGGAACAATTAAGAAACCACCAATAGCAATAGGAATTAGTTTTATAATTGTTGCTACTAAACTTGAATTACCTATTGCTAAGAATAAAATTATTGTTAGTGCCAATCCTACAAGAAATACCACTAAATCCATTGGCCTCATAAAATTAAATATCAATTGTCCACTTTTACTATTTGCAGGTATTAAATACATTTTACTCTTTCCTCCTTATTTTCTTTTTTTATATTCGGCTGCGGCTTTTGAAGCTTTTACTGAATTAGAATTTTCAAAATCTTTTTGTTGTTTTCTTAAATCCCTTATTTGATCTTCATATTTAACTATTTGATCAGCATCTAAGTTACTAATTCTAGACATATCTCCATAATTTGAAATTTCTCTATTACTTATACCATTTTCTTCATTAAATGAATTATATCTATGCAATTCTCTTTGAATGTTCTTTGTATCATCTGATAAATCATTTCTATCACTATTGGCAAGATTTATTTGTTCATTAAAATAAACTTGTCTTGAATTTTCGTAATTTTGTTGAACTTTATCTTTTGCTGCTTGTAGTTGTTGTAAATCATACTCTCTATAACTTTCATCTTGCTGATAAAAACCATTTGATTGATTAATTGCAATTGCTTCTTCCCATTTTCTAACATTAGGATCTTTTGACATCAATTCTTCTAAATTTCCATATTGTCTAGTAAATTCATCATTTATTGTAGAATTTAGTCTTTCTCTTAATTCAGCCGATCTATTAACATTAGATATTTGTTTATCAGCCTTACCCATTGCTTTTTTATAATCATCAATAGTTTTGTCATGTCTATTTTGTGCTCCAAACTTATTAGCAATACTTCCTCCAATAAATGGCATCATTCCGCCAGCATTATGGAATCCCTTTCCAAGTGCACCCGACCTACCAATATTGGAAACTGTTTTACTGATGTTATCTCCCCAGTTTTTAGAATGATACCCATCTTTTGCACCAGAATAGCCACCTCTTAGGCCACCAGCAACAGCACCACCTACTCCTCCAGTAACAGCACCAGCTACTGTTCCACCTATAAATCCAGCAGTTCCGCCTACAATACCTTTTAATGCTCCAGTAAAATTACCTGGACCGCTTCCAAACTTAAAGCCTAGGGCTTCTTGTACTAATTTTGGAAGTTCTTTAGCACCTTGAAAAATACCTATAATAACAATGATTTTTAGAAAAAAACTTAAATCATTAATTTCAAATAATAATGTTCCAGATGATATTGAACTTTGTAGTTCGCCCAATACAATATTACATAATGCTAGCGCCATATATAACGTTATTACTCGTAAAAAAACTTGTAGATAAATTGGTATATAAGTTTTAACAAAATTATTTAAATTATTTTTTGAAGAAGGATCAATTGACATTATAATTGGTATCGGTGATAGTATTTCCAATACTAATAATTTTATCATTCTTGAACCTAATTCAATGGAGTAGACTACAAAATAATATATAAGAAGTATTCCAACAATAAATGGCGCTATTGGAAAATAATCATAATATTTGTAATGACATCCAATTAATACTCTTATTTCTGCTTGCCCTTGTGAAACAAGAGCATAATTTTTACTACATTCAGCATCATTTTTTCCTTCAATTTTTGTAAAAAACAATTGCCATGTTTTATTAGTGAAAGATTTAGCTTTTTCCTTAATTGTTTTTTTATTATTTTCACCATTTTCTCCGTAAATAATATTCTCAATTAAATTACTTTCAAATACCAATCTCTGAAATTCTCCCAGTTTTTGAAAAATAAATGATGAGCTTAAAAGCAAAACAGCTGCTATAAATATATTTTTTATAATTTTAGTTCCCGTTTTTTGAGCATCGCTTAATTTACTTGGATCAATTAGGTAGTTAATCATCATTATTCCGACTCTAAATAATGCATAAACTCCTCCTAATGCCATTATTCTTTTCATAATTGCATGAGCTTTTTCCCATCCTTCGCTGGAAGAAGAGCCGAATAGTTCATATGAAACTTGAAGAATTTCAAAAAATCCTTGTAATGCTGCACACGCAATTGAATAAATTCCCCAGTCAATTAATATAAATAACTCTGTGATTAAAGGTACAGAAAATCCAGAAAAACTTAATCCTAATTGAAAAAAATTCATAAATTACTCCTCTCTACTTAATGCCACATAATATATCTTCAATGCCAAAAAGTTCACCTATTATTTCAATCAATGTTGGTATCAATAATATTATAATTACTAATACTAATCTTTTTACAGTCTTATTTACGCTTTCCATAAGTATATCTTTATCTTTACTTGCTGCATTTACAAAATCTAATATACCTAGTGCTATCGTGATTAGAATTGCTAAAACTTTAACTATTGTCCATGCATTTTGAATGAAGTTTATTAATTCATTACTTAATAATTGTTTACATGTTGAAGTATTTAGGCTTATTTCACCGCCTAACTCCCAACTCCAATCTGAAGAACCTATGTTAACATTACCAGTACCTGTTCCAATAGAACCCATTCCGCCCATTTCTTCAGAAATTTCATCTTTGCCTAATCCAATTATATTCTCACCAACTGAATCTTTATCTTTTAATGTAGTTGCAGTTAATGTAATATTTGGATTCTTTTTGCACTCTTCATATCCAATTTGATTCTTTATTGAATTCCATTCGCTCTTTCGAATTGTTACAGTTTTACCTAATTCTGTGGATTTTGACTGCCATATTACATCATCATTTGGATAAATACTCTTAAAATCATCTTCTTCTGTTGCATCTAATGCAATTTTTATTTGTCCATCTTCATATGCTCGAACTTTTAAATTTATTATAGTTTGTCCTTCAGTATAAGGAATTCCTACCGAACATATAGAATATGCTTGTTTCATTTCTGAATCATATCCCTCTGAATCATCTGTAATATTCTTTGCATCTTCTTCTTTTGTCAATTTTACATATCCATTAGATGTCATTGCTGATTCAGCATATTTTACTGAATATATTTTATTATCTCCATGACCATCAATAACTATAGATGGACAATTATTATAATTTGCTTTATATTTTTCAGAAGGCGGAACATTATCATTAGCCATTTTTTGCAATTCATTTGCACTATAAAGAAATGCACCATCTGGTTTTATAACATATTCATTAGGATAAACAAGGTCATTATAATTTAAATCTGTACCTATAGAAAGATTCATTAAGTTATCTTTTGCATCAACTGATTCTAATTTCCAAACCTCCATTTTGCTTCCTTCCCAACCCTCATCATTAGTTGAGTCCATGTATGTATCACCATCAATAATTGCACTTTTAAATGTAATTTTTATAGTCTGTGACCCAGATTCTCCAGAGACAGCCTGATTTGAAGTATACACATAACTACAAGTTATAGTATGTGACTTATAATCAGCTAAAACATTTGAAGATAAATAATCGTTGTCATCTGCTCTAACTATCAAAGGACAAATAATTATAAATAAGCAGAAACATAATATTGATGATATTTTAATATTTTTTTTCATGTAGACCACCTATTATCATTTTATAAAAATACAAATACTTTGTCAATTGAAAACACAAAAAAACAAGTTTATTATATTATTATAATTCTCTATAATAATTTCTCGTATAATCTAAAATTTATGACATATCCCATAAATAATAAATTGTTTAAAAAATGCACAATTATTATTAAATTCTTGGCAATTATAAAAAGGATAACCTTTTGGTTATCCTTAAAATAACATTATTAATCACCAGATGGTACAGTAATTCCAGAAGAAATAATTCCACATCCAGCACCATTAACATCAAATACACATTTAGCACAACTAGCCCAGTTCTCATCTTTAGTTACTAAATTAACTATCATCTTAGTAAGTGCAATAATTAAAAATGTAATTACTGCTGCAATAACCTTTTTAACTAATAAACTCTGAGCTTTCTTAATATCTTCCTCTTTTTGCTTCATAACAGCTTGAGCCATTGTTATCATACCTGAAACTATTAAAAGTATTGGAACAACTACTTCGATCCCTAAAATAATATATCCAAATATTGTCCATACCATATTCAATCCGCTACAGATATTTATTTGTTCGACGTCTGCTAATAAGTAAAATAAATTCATATTCATATTTTTTCTCTCCTTCTAATATTTTAATTTTATTATATATAAATATAAATGTCAAATATTTATATTTATAATTTTGTATTTAGTATCCAGCACTGGAAGAAATATTTAATTCACAGCTTCCAGATTTTGGATTTAATGCACATTTTGCACATTGTTGCCATCCTTCATCTCCAATGAATCCAACTACAATTTTAGTAATAGTTACTACTAAGAAAACCGCAACAGCTGCTATTATTTTCTTAATTAATACGTTTTGAGCTTTTTTTATAGAACTTTCATCTTTTTGCATCATTGCTTTTATTAGTGTTATACTTCCAGTAACTATAAGTAATAAAGGTGCAATAACATACAATATTTGAATTAAATATCCTATTAAACTCCAAACACTCATTAGTTCTGTACACCATTCTGAACCAGCAGCCATCAATGAATTTGGGAAAACTAATAATAATAAATATAAGAGTCTATAATCTAACTTGCTTTTTTTTCTTTTCATATTTTCTACCCCGTTGGAACCTTTTCTATACCACAGTTTTCTTGTGATGGATTAAAAGCACAATTTGCACAAGTAGTCCATCCTTCATCGGCAACTAAACCTATTACCATTTTTGTTATAGACACCATTAAAAATACTATTACAGCTACAATTATTTTCTTAACTAGTAAGTTCTGTGCTTTTTTTATAGAACTTTCATCTTTTTGCATCATCGCTTGAATCATTGTTATACTACCAGTCACAATTAG
>CAMENK010000002.1 GCA_945928335.1 uncultured Bacillota bacterium | reverse complement strand
AATTTTTCTACTATATCTTTCATACTATCTCCTAGAATAATTATACATTTTTATAGCCTATTAAACAAGAAAAATAGCCATTATTGACTATTTACTTTTCACATAAATGCATATCACTTATACTATTTACAGGTGTGTATATATATTTTTGATGTCATTTTTTATTGAACACTCAATGAACAAAAATCTATAAATCTAAACTATCTTTATTTAATAAGAATTCTTTATTCCTATTATTAGAATTCCATCCTCATTTCTCCATAATTTAATATTGTCATCTCATATATTTTTAAAGATTTTGATTCTTGTAATGTTTTTTTTAGTGTATCTTTCCATTGAAGATTTTTGCCATTTTTGTCATTTTTCTTCAATCACTATATTATAAATAGTATTTATTATTTTCAATTTTGTCAAAGAAAAGAAGATGTTTATTCTTGAACATCTTCATTTTCTTCAGAAACTATTTCAGTAGTCTCTTCTTTATCATTTGTCATAAAAGTTTCTTCTAATACTTCTGATGGATCATCATCTAAGAATTCTTTTTCTAACATTAACTCAATATTAGAATATTCCTTAGCGCCTGTTCCAGCAGGAATAAGTTTACCTAGAACAACGTTTTCTTTTAAACCATTTAAGTGATCAACTTTTCCTCTTACAGCAGCATCAGTTAAAATTCTTGTAGTTTCTTGGAATGATGCAGCACTTAAGAATGAATCTGTTTCCAAACTTGCTTTAGTTATACCAAGTAAAACAGCTTTACCACTTGCAGGTACTTTACCTTCTAGAATATAAGGTTTATTTCTTTCAGTAAATTCTCTAATTGAAACTGCAGTACCCTCAACAAAATCAGTATCACCTTGATCAGTAATCTTAATCTTAGTAATCATACGTTTAACTACTGTTTCAATATGTTTATCAGAAACATCAACACCTTGTCCTTTATAAACTTTTTGTATTTCTTTTAAGATATATTCTTGAACTGTTGTAGGATCAGTAACAGCAAGTAATTCTTTAGGACTAATACTTCCTTCAGTAAGAGGTTGTCCTGCTTCAACAACTTGTCCTTTTTCAACTCTTAACTTAGCATTATAAAGAGTAACATGTTCTCTAACCTCAACATCATTTGTAATATAAATCTTAAATTTACCCTTATCTTCTTGAATCTTAGTAACTTTACCACCAATTTCAGCAATAGTTGCTTTAGCTTTAGGAGTTCTTGCTTCAAATAATTCTTCTACACGAGGAAGACCTTGTGTAATATCATCAGCACCAGCAACACCACCAGTATGGAAAGTACGCATTGTTAATTGAGTACCAGGTTCACCAATACTTTGTGCAGCCATAATACCAACAGCTTCTCCAACTTCAACAACATTACCAGTTGCAAGATTGCGTCCATAACATTTTTGACATAATCCATTATGAGTTTTACAAGTAAGAACACTTCTAATTTCTAATTTAGTAATTCCAGCTTGTACAATCTTCTTAGCTATATGTTCAGTTATTAATTCACCTTTATCTATAATAACTTCTTTAGTCTCAGGATTTACAACTTTTTGATTAGTAAATCTACCAATAATTCTCTCTTCAAAACTTTCAAGTACACTTCCACTCTTATCATCTACAAATGCACTAACTTCTAGGCCTTGAATAGTTCCACAATCTTCTTCTTTTATAATTAAATCTTGAACAACATCAACTAATCTACGTGTTAAATATCCAGCATCAGCTGTCTTAAGAGCAGTATCAGCAGTTCCTTTACGAGAACCATGACTACTTAAGAAGAATTCTTGAACGTCTAAGCCTTCTTTAAATGACGCAGTAATTGGTATTTCTACTTCCTCACCATCTGGTTTAGCCATTATTCCACGCATACCACTTAATTGTCCTAACTGAGAAGCATTACCTCTGGCCTTAGATGTAAATATCATTGCAAGAGGATTACTATCCTTTTCTTTATCCATTTCATCCATAACAGCCTTTTGAACATCCTTAGTAGCATTTAACCATAAATCAACTACTTTTCTATGTCTTTCTTCATCAGTTATTAAACCACGATTATATTGTTTATTAACTTTATTAACAGTTTCTTGTGTATCATTTATTATCTTTTGTTTAAAATCAGTAACTGGAATATCACTTAAACTAAATGTTATACCAGATAAAGTACTAAATTTAAATCCTTGGTTTTTAAGTTTATCTAGGAATATGCTTGTTTCAGTAGTTTTAAATCTCTTAAATATCTGTGCAATTAACTTTTCTAAATCTTTCTTTACAAATCCCTTAGCAACAGGAATTTCTTTAACTCTTTCTGGTAAGTTTTCTCCTTTTTCAATGAAATATTTATCAGGAGTTAATCCTTCAAAATTATCTTTACTAGCTTCATTTACATAAGGAAATGCATCAGGTAATATTTCATTAAATATTATTTTACCAGGTGTAGTAACTAAATATTTATCTAAATTAGCATCAGCCCAAATTTTATGAGTAAAACTTTTAGCTGGAATACAAACTCTAGTATGAAGAGTAATATTTCTTCTCTCATAATCCATTAAAGCTTCATTTGAATTTTTATAAGCTTTACCTTCATGTTCTAACCCTGCAATTTCAAGAGTCAAATAATAGTTACCTAATACCATATCTTGTCCTGGGGTAACAATCGGACTTCCATCCTTAGGACTCAAAATGTTACTAGCACCTAACATAAGTAATCTTGCTTCTGCTTGGCTTTCTTCACTTAACGGTACATGAACAGCCATTTGGTCTCCATCAAAGTCAGCATTAAATGCAGTACAAACTAATGGATGTAATCTTAAAGCTTTTCCACCTACTAGTTTTGGTTCAAATGCTTGAATACCTAATCTATGTAGAGTTGGAGCACGGTTAAGTAATACTGGATGTTCTTTAATAACATCTTCTACAATATCCCAAACTCTTTCATCTTGTGCATCTATTAATTTTTTAGCACCTTTAATATTGTGTGCTAAATCTCTTTCAACTAATTCATGAATAACATGTGGTTTAAATAACTCAAGAGCCATTTCTTTTGGAATACCACATTCATACATTTTAAGTGATGGTCCAACAGCTATAACTGAACGTCCAGAATAGTCTACACGTTTACCTAATAAGTTTTGTCTAAAACGACCTTGTTTACCTTTTAACATACTAGATAAAGACTTAAGTGGTCTATTTCCTACACCTTGTACACTTCTTCCACGTCTACCATTATCTATTAAAGCATCAACAGCTTCTTGAAGCATACGTTTTTCATTTTGTACTATAATTGTAGGTGCACCTAATTCAAGTAACTTCTTTAAACGATTATTTCTATTTATAATTCTTCTATATAAATCATTTAAATCACTAGTAGCAAATCTTCCACCTGGAAGTTGAATCATAGGTCTTAAATCTGGTGGCAAAACAGGAAGTACATCAAGTATCATCCATTCAGGTCTATTACCACTTTCTATAAAACTTTGTAAACAATCTACTCTTTTAACTAATCTTAATTTCTTTTGTCCTTGACTAGACTCTAACTCTTTCTTTAAACTTGCTACTTCTTTTTCAAGATCAACTTCACTTAATAAAGTTTTAATAGCTTCAGCACCCATACCTACTTTAAAAGTATTTCCATACTTTTCATAATAAGCACGATATTCTTTATCAGATAAAGTTTGTTTCTTTTCAAGAGGTGCATTACCTGGATCTAATACTACATAACTTACAAAGTAAATTACTTCCTCAATATCTCTTGGAGACATATCAAGTACTAATCCTATTTTTGGAGGTACACCTTTAGTATACCAAATGTGCGCAACGGGAGTTGCAAGTTCAATATGACCCATTCTTTCACGTCTTACTTTAGAACGAGTAACCTCAACTCCACATCTATCACACACTACATTTTTATATCTTAATCTTTTATATTTACCACAAGCACATTCAAAATCTTTAGTAGGTCCAAATATTTTTTCGCAATATAGACCATCTCTTTCAGGACGAAGTGTTCTATAATTTATAGTTTCAGGTTTTTTAACTTCTCCATAACTCCATGAACGAATTTTTTCAGGTGAAGCAATACCAATTCTAATTCCTTCAATTAAATTAACATCCATCATTATTCTTCACCTTCCTCTATATCACTTTCATCATACTCTAAATCATCTAATGAGTCATATTCATCATCAAAATCATCTTCGTCATCACTTTCAAATTCTTCATCTTCCTCTATAGGTTCTTCTATTTCTTCTTTATTAGTATCTATTTCATCTATAGTTACAGGATTATCATCTTCACTTTCCTCTTTTTCAAGTTCTTTAACGTCTTTTAATCCATCTTTAGTTAAGAAACTAATATCTAAACCTAATGCTTGGAATTCTTTAATAAGAACTCTAAATGATTCTGGAACTCCAGCTTGATCAACAGGTTTACCTTTAACTAATTGTTCATAAACTTTAACACGTCCAAGTACATCATCTGATTTAATAGTTAATACTTCTTGTAATATATGAGCAGCACCATAAGCATATAATGCCCATACTTCCATTTCACCGAATCTTTGTCCACCAAATTGTGCTTTACCACCTAAAGGTTGTTGTGTAACTAAACTATAAGGTCCAGTAGAACGAGCATGCATCTTATCATCAACCATATGGTTAAGTTTAATCATATACATGACACCAACATTAACACGTTTATCAAATCTTTCACCAGTACGTCCATCATATAACCAAGTTTTATAATCAGAATCTAAACCAGCTTCTTTAGTCATATTAATTATGTCTTCTTCTGTAGCACTATCGAATACAGGAGTCGCAATATGAACACCTAAAGTCTTAGCTGCCATACCTAAGTGAACTTCTAGAATTTGTCCTAAGTTCATACGAGATGGAACACCTAATGGGTTAAGTATAATATCTACTGTTCTACCATCTGGTAAATAAGGCATATCTTCTTCAGGTAATACTAAACTTACTACACCTTTATTACCATGACGTCCACTCATCTTATCTCCGACTTGCATCTTTCTTTTCTTTATCAAATATATTCTTATAATTTTTATAACACCAGCAGGTAATTCATCAGAATTATCTTTAGTAAATATTTGAACATCATGTACTATACCACTTGATCCATGAGGAACTCTTAAAGAAGTATCTCTAACTTCACGAGTCTTTTCACCAAATATTGCGTGTAATAATTTCTCTTCACTAGTTAATTCTTGTACTCCTTTTGGAGTTATCTTACCTACTAAAATATCATTTTCTTTTACTTCAGTACCAATTCTTATAATACCAGATTCATCCAAATTCTTACGTGCTTCTTCACTAACATTTGGTATATCTCTAGTAAATTCTTCTGGCCCTAATTTAGTATCACGACATTCAACTTCAAGCATTTCAATATGAACTGAAGTTAAAACATCATTTTTAACTATTCTTTCATTAAGTATAACAGCGTCTTCATAGTTATAACCATTATAAGTCATAAATGCAACTGTTAAGTTTTTACCTAATGATATTTCACCATCATTTGTACTAGGTCCATCAGCAATAATATCACCAGTTTTTACTTCATCACCTTTTTTAACAATAGGTTTTTGAGTATAACAAGTCTCAGCATTACTTCTTTGATAACTTATAAGTTCATATTCATGTTTACCTTTACTATTTTTAATGATTATTCTCTTTCCATCAACATAGTCTACTACACCATCTTCTTTAGCCTTAACTACACATCCAGAATCTAATGCAGCATATTTTTCAACACCTGTTCCAACTATTGGAGCTTCAGTAACCATTAAAGGTACAGCTTGACGTTGCATGTTAGCTCCCATAAGTGCACGATTGGCATCATCATGTTCCAAGAAAGGAATCATACTTGTTGTAATACTAACAATTTGACTAGGTGAAACATCACTATAATCAACTTTGTCTTTAGATACAACTAAATTATCTCTATTAAATCTTACAGGAACATTATCATCATCTATTTCATTTTTAGAATTTACTTTAATAGTAGCAGGACAAATATAATAATTTTCTTCTTCATCTGCTGTCATATATACTATTTCATTAGTTAATTTACCATTCTCTACTTTTCTATATGGTGTCATAATAAATCCATATTCGTTTAATTTAGCATACCCAGCTAAACTTGTAATAAGTCCAATATTTTGTCCTTCTGGAGTTTCTACTGGACAAATTCTACCATAGTGAGAACTATTAACATCACGAACTTCCATACCTGCACGATCTCTAGATAAACCACCAGGTCCTAAAGCACTTAATTTACGTTTATCATACAATTCAGCTAATGGGTTGATTTGATCCATAAATTTAGATAATTGGCTACTACCAAAAAACTCTTTTAAAGCTGCAGTTACAGGTCTAATATTTATTAAACTCTTAGGAGTAACTGTATCTATATCTTGAGTAGTCATTCTTTCTCTAATAACTCTTTCCATACGAGCTATACCAACTCTAAATTGATTTTGAATAAGTTCTCCACCTTGTCTAACACGTCTATTAGCTAAATGATCTATCTCATCAAAATTACCTACTCCATAATGTAGATTTATATAATAATTAACACTTGCATAAATATCACTTATAGTAAGACGCTTAGTATCAATACTTTGATCATTACCTATAACTTTAATAAGTTTATCAGTACCATCATTAGCATAAACTAAAACCTCTTGAACTTTATTATAAGTATCTAAATCTTCATTTATTTTAACTTCGTGTACTCCATAACCATTTTCAAATATAGGTTTAATTTCTTCTAAAATCTCTTTAGTAATTAAAGTACCTTTTGCTAGTTTAACTTCTCCATCTACAACAATATCTTGTCCAATACGATTATTTAAAAGTCTATCACATATATTTAATTTTCTATTAAATTTATAACGACCTACTTTAGCCAAATCATATCTAAACTTATCAAAGAATCTAGTTATCAATTGGTTTTTACTAGAATCTAATGTTGCTGGTTCTCCTGGTCTTAATTTTTCATATATTTCTATTAAAGCTTGATCAGTATTATTAGTAGAATCTTTTTCAATAGTATTTAGAATATACTCATCTTCACCAAATACTTTAATAATATCATCATCACTAGATAAACCTAAAGCACGTAAGAAAGTTGTAATTGGAACTTTTCTAGTTCTATCAATTCTTACATAGAAAATATTACGAGCATCTAACTCATATTCAAGCCAAGTACCTTTACTAGGTATTACTTCACTTGTAATAATATTACGTCCATTTTTATCTATTTCACGTTTAAAATAGATACTTGGAGAACGTACTAATTGACAGTTAATTACTCTTTCTACTCCATTAACAATAAATGAAGCATTTTCTGTCATTAAAGGAATATCTCCTAAAAATACTTCTTGTTCTTTAACTTCACCAGTTTCGTTAATAAATAATCTAGCTTTTACTTTTAAAGGTGCAGCATATGTAACTCTTCTCTCTTTAGATTCAGTTACAGAATATCTTGGTTCTTCTAAAGTGTATTCACCAAATTCAAGTGATAAACTTCCACTGAAACTCTCCACTGGAAAAATATCTTCAAAAACCTCTTTTATCCCCTCATCCAAAAACTTTTGAAAAGAATCTTTTTGAATTTCAAGTAAGTTTGAAAGTTCAAATTTATTCTTTAATTTAGAGAAATTTCTTCTTTCTCTTGACATACCAAATTTTTCAACTTTGTAAGCCATTTAGTCACCCCAATTCCATAGATTTAAAAACACAATAACGATAAAAATACACGTATCGCAATTTATAATATTATCAGAAAACTGTAAACTTTTCAATACTTTTTGGCTCGAAAAATATAAAAACCTTTACTTTTCTCAATATTATCAACTTTAAGTTCTTTATTAAGTACTTTTTCAATACTTTTAGCTCCTTGATCTTTTCTAATTACATACCATAGTTCTCCATCATCAGTTAAATAATTAACTGACCCCATAAGTATCTCTAATACTTTATCTTTGCCAGCTCTTATAGGTGGATTAGTAATTATAACATCATACTTTTCTTTAATACTTTCATATGCATCACTCAAATAAGTGTGGGCATTAACTTTATTTTCAGATATATTTCTATCAGTTAAATGTAACGCACGTTTATTAACATCTATCATAGTTACAACACTATCAGTCACTTTAGATAAAACTATACCTATAAAACCATAGCCACATCCTACATCAAGAATTTTTTTACTTTCAGAATTATTTTTAAGATATGTTTCTACTAAAAGCTTAGAGCCATAATCAATCTTATTTTTAGAAAAAACACCTAGATCAGATAAAAATTTAAAATGAAAGTTCTCATACTCATAGTCAATATATCTAATCTCACTCTTTAAATTCTCATTATTTGTAAAATAATGTTCCATACAACCGCCTTTCTAATAAGTTAATTATAAATGAAAAAAGTCCTTTTAACAAGAACTTTTAAACTATTTTTAATATTGGATCTAATTAATAGGATTTATCGCACTTTATAATACCTGTAACAATTTTGATTAATAATCTCTCTTAATATTCATTTTTATCCTCCATTACGAATTTTATACACTTTTACATAAAATTCGTAATGAATATTGTCAAAAAAAGAACTATAAGAAATTTTCCTATAGTTCTTAATAATTATAACTACTTTAATTCTACAGTAGCGCCAGCTTCTTCTAATTTAGCTTTAATTTCATTAGCTTCATCCATAGAAACGTTTTCTTTAATGTTACCACCATTATCAGCAACATCTTTAGCTTCTTTTAAACCTAAACCAGTGATTTCTCTAATTACTTTAATTACTTGTAATTTTTGTGCACCAGCAGCAGTTAAAACAACTGTCTTAGTAACGTCTCCTTCATCTTCAACTTGTTGAGCTGGAGCAGCAGCTACAGCTACAGCACTTGGATCTACTCCAAATTCTTCTTTCATCATATCAACTAATTCTTTAACTTCAAGAATAGTTTTTTCTTTGATAGCTTCAATAATATCTTTATTTTCTATTTTTGCCATTATTCATTCCCTCCATTTTCCATTTTTTCGGCATATAAGTTTAATGCGATTGATAAGTTTCTTACATGTTCAATTAAGCCACCAGCAAACATTGTAAGAAGTCCTTCATAACTAGGTATTGTAGCATATTCATTTATAGTTTCAACACTAGCAAATTCACCATTTATATAACCAGCTTTAATTGATAAGTTTTCATTTTTCTTAGCAACTTCACTAACTAATTTAATTGGTTCAATAATATCTTTACTAAAAATAAATGCATTAGGACCAGTCATGTAATCGTCTAACTTAATATTTTTATCTTTAAGTGCAATGCTAGCTAAAGTATTCTTATATACTTTTAAATCACTACCACTATCCTTAAGACTTTGTCTTAAATCACTAAGTTCTTTAACAGTCATACCTTGATAATCAACTAATAATAAAGTTTTAGAATTATCTAATTTATCACTAATTTCTTGAACTTGAGCTTTCTTAAGTCCTAGACTCTTTTCACTTGCCATAGTCTATTTTCCTCCTTTAATATTTAAAAAAGTTTTCCGTACGAGGAAAACTAAAAGATTGTTCCCTCGGTAGGATTTATTTTACACCTACTGTCTACGGCCAACTACAAAATGTATTCTACAACATTTTGTTTAATTTGTAAATAGTTTATTAGAAACTTGTAAGATCTAATTTAACTCCAGGACCCATTGTAGAAGAAATTGTAATATTCTTAACAAAAGTTCCCTTAACTCCACTTGGCTTATTTTTGATAACATCATTTACGAATGAAACTAAGTTTTCAACTAACTTATCTTCATCAAAACTAACTTTACCAACAATAGCATGAACGTTTCCGTTAGAATCTGCACGGTATTCAATCATACCTTTTTTAATGTTTTCGATAGCAGCTTCTACGTTAGTTGTAACAGTTCCAGTCTTAGGGTTTGGCATTAAACCTTTAGGTCCTAATACTTTACCTAATTTACCTAATTGAACCATCATTTCAGGTGTTGCAACTATTACATCGTAATCAAACCAGTTCTCTTTAGCAATCTTTTCAACTATTTCTTCGGCACCAACATAATCAGCTCCAGCTTTCTTAGCCTCATCAGCTTTAGTCTTAGTAACAACTAAAATTCTTTTAGTTTTACCAGTTCCATGAGGTAAAGTAAAACTGCTTCTTACTTGTTGATCGCTTTTAGTAGTATCAATATTTAAATTTAATGCTACTTCAACAGTTTCATCAAATTTTCTTTTTGAAAGAGATTTTACTAGTTTAACCGCTTCTTCTGGTGTATAAGCTTTATTCTTATCTACATTTTTAGAAGCTTCCACATAAGCACGTCCGTGACGTTTCATATTTTTCCCTCCTTTATGTGGTATTTGGATTATATCATTTACTCGACTTAATAATTATTCTTCAGTTGATTCTGTTTCTTGTTTTTGTTCAGTTGATTCAACTTCAGGAACTGCTTCTTCAGCCATAGCTTTAGCATTAGCTTCCATCTCAGCAAGTTCTTCATCTAACTTAGCCATTTCAGCTTCAGCTTCTCTAGCTTCTTCAGCTTGTTCTTCTAGTTCCTTATCATTTAAACCTTTAACAGCAATACCCATATTTCTTGCTGTTCCAGCAATAGTTCTCATAACTGCATCAATATCCTTAGTATTTTCATCTGGTAATTTAATTTCAGCTATTTCTTTTAATTGATCTTTAGTTATTGTAGCAACTATTTCATTAGCACCTTTAACGCCACCTTTTTGTAACTTAGCAGCCTTTAATAATAAAGACGGAGTTGGTGGAGTCTTAAGTACAAAATCAAAACTTCTATCTTCATATACAGTAACTTCACATGGAATTATATCACCCATTTTATCTCTAGTTGCATCATTATATTTAGTACAAAATTCCTGTAAATTAATTCCTAAAGGTCCGAAGATAGTACCTACTGGTGGAGCTGGTGTAGCTTTACCTGCAGGAATTTGAATCTTAACGACTTTAGTAACTTTCTTTGCCACGAAAAACACCTCCTATAAATTTTATTTAGTAAATTTCGCGAGTGGTTTAACAAGTAATCCAAATTCTCTCCCACTTATTTCGTTACATAATAAATATATAACTCGTTTCAAATAATATCACAAAAAACTGGGAATTTCAACCCAGTTTAAACATTTTCACCAAAAAAAGAAGCACTAAGCTTCTTCAAATTGACTATTATACAAAGTACTATAGAATCCACCTTTTTTAAGTAATTCTTCATGAGTACCTTGCTCAACAATATCGCCATCATTTAATACAAGTATTAAATCAGCATTTTTTATTGTAGAAAGTCTATGCGCAATTATGAAAGAAGTTCTATTCTTCATCAACTCATCCATAGCCTTTTGTATAAGTATTTCTGTTCTAGTATCAACACTACTAGTAGCTTCATCTAATATAAGTATTTTTGGATTAGCAAGTATTGCTCTAGCAATAGTAAGTAATTGTTTTTGACCACCTGAAATATTATTCGTATCTTCATTTAAAAACATATTATATCCATCAGGTAAAGTCTGAATAAAATGATGTACATGAGCAAGTTTAGCAGCTTCTATAACTTCTCTATCAGTAGCATCCAATTTTCCATATCTTAAGTTTTCCATTATAGTACCACTAAATAACCAAGTATCTTGTAAAACCATACCAAAAGATTTTCTTAATTCATCTCTATCAACATTTTTAATATTTACTCCATCTATAAATATATCACCACTATTAGTATCATAAAATCTCATTAAAAGTTTTACTAAAGTTGTTTTACCAGCTCCAGTAGGTCCAACAATTGCAATCTTTTTACCTTTAGACACACTTAAACTAAAATCATTTATAATAATTTTATCTTCTTCATATCCAAAGTTAACATTCTTAAATACTACATTACCTTCTACTTCACCTAAAGAAATTTTATTCTTAATAGATTCTTCTTCTTTTTCTTCTAAAAATTCAAATACTCTTTCAGTAGCGGCCATCATACCTTGAAGTTCAGTCATAATACTAGCTAAATTTGCTATTGGATTTGTAAAGTTTTTAGTATAAGTTATAAATGATTGTATATTACCAACAGTAATTTTACCCTTAATAACATAAATACCACCCATTATAGCAACTACAACATATCCTAAATTACCAACTAATTTCATAATAGGATGCATTAATCCACTTAGAAAGTTACTTTTCCAAGCAGATTCACATAAACTATCTGTTTCTTCTTCAAAATCCTTCATCATCTTTTCTTCAGCATTAAAAGATTTAATAATATTTTGTCCACCCAACATTTCTTCTACTTTACCATTAACTTTAGCTAATCTTTCTTGTTGATTTACAAAATGGTGCTGACTTTTATTTGCAATTAATGCAGTAATAACCAAAGATATAGGCAAGATAACTAAAGTAACAATTGTCATACTAAAGTTTATTGAAAACATCATAACTAATATACCTATAACCATCACTATACAAGTAATCAATTCAGTAGCGCTTCTATTAAGATTTTGACTTATAGTATCTATATCATTAGTTACTAAAGATAATACTTCTCCATGAGTTTTCTTATCAAAATATTTAAGAGGCAATTTATTAACTTTTTTATCAACCTTAGTTCTTAAATCCTTAGCAAACTTCTGACTAATATTAGCCATAATAATACCTTCTAAATAATTAAATACTGCACTTACTATGTACAAAATCAATATAGTCAAAAGAATCTTATGTAATTTAGTAAAATTAATTCCACCAAGTCCTTGAATCTTACTAACAATACCATTATATAGTTCTGTTGTAGCATTTCCTAATATTTTAGGACCAACTATAGTAAAAACAGTCCCCAAAATAGATAAAATAGTAATAACTATTATATGAACATAATAAGGCTTTAAACTCTTAAGTAATTTATTAAAAGTTTTTTTAAAATCCTTAGGCTTTTCCATATTATTCTTATTTGGCTTTGGCATACTAATCACCTCCTAATTGACTTACTTTAATTTCTTTATATATTGGACAAGTTTTAAGTAATTCTTCATGTGTTCCCATACCTACAACTTCACCATTATCAAGAACTATAATATTATCAGCATGCATTACTGAACTAATTCTCTGTGCAACTACAAAAACTATTTTATCTTTAGTAATTTTAGAAAGTTCTTTTCTTAAATTAGCATCAGTTTTATAATCAAGCGCTGAAAAAGAATCATCAAATATATAAATATCAGGATCCTTACAAATAGCCCTAGCGATAGATAATCTTTGTCTTTGCCCACCACTTACATTAGTACCACCTTGACTAATAGATCTATCTAATCCATCTCTATCTTCATTTATAAATTCCAATGCTTGACTTATTCTAGCAGCTTCAGTAGCTTTTTCTCTATCTTCTTTCTTTATTCCAAAAGTAATATTAGATAAAATAGTACCACTAAATAAATTCCCCTTTTGTGGAACATACCCTATCTTTTGTCTCAAATCTTTAATCTTAACATCTTTTATATTTCTACCATTTACTAATATTTCTCCACTAGTAACATCATAAAATCTAGGAATTAAATTTATTAAAGTACTTTTACCACTTCCAGTACTTCCTATAAATGCTGTAGTAGTACCTTTTTTAGCTTTGAAATTTATATTTCTAAGAACATCTTCAGTAGCATCAGGATATCTAAAATAAACATCTCTAAATTCTACTTCATTTTCTTCTTCAAAATTTAAAGTTTTTTCTTTATCTTTAATCTTAACATCACTATTTAAAACTTCACTAATTCTTTTAACAGATACTAAAGCACGAGGAAGCATAATTAAAACCATTGATACCATTAAGAAAGACATAATTATTTGCATAGTATAACTTATAAATGCAATCATTGTACCTACTTGTAAAGAACCCATATCTATCTTATTAGCGCCCACCCAAACAATTAGAATACTTACACTATTCATAACCATAGTTAGTGTTGGTGATAAAATAGCCATTGCGCGATTTATAAAAAGTCCATTTTTAGTTAAGTCATCATTAGCTTTTTCAAATCTCTTTTCTTCATGTTTTTCATTAGCAAAAGCCCTTATAACAGGTATACCTTCAAGAATTTCTCTAAATACCAAATTCATCTTATCTAGTAAATCCTGCATCTTTTTAAATTTAGGAACTACTACAAAAAATACTACTAACATTAAACTAAGTACTACAATAACTGATAAAACAATTACCCAGCCTAACGAACTACCACTTACTTTAGTAATCGCACCAATTGCCATTATAGGCGCAAAAATAATTATTCTAAATAAAAACATAATTAACATTTGTACTTGTACTATATCATTAGTACATCTAGTAATTAAACTACTAGTACTAAATTTATTTAATTCTTCAGTCTCAAAAGACATAATTTTTTTCATAACTTTATTTCTCAAATCTCTACCTATTTTAGCTGACAATTTACTCGTCATATAAACACTAAATATAGTAGCAATCATAGAAATCACAGCTACTAAAAGCATCTTACCACCAGTAGAATAAATATAATTCATCTGCATATCTTCTACATCTATTCCAAGTTTTTCATAACTATTTTTAATATAATTTATATTAATTTGTTCTAAGAGTGATTCATTTCCTTCATACTTTACTTTTAAATTATCAAGTGTATTAGAATCTAACTCATCCATATTAAACTTATCTCTATTAGCTAAAATAGAAATTGGATATAATAAAATATTCTCTAATTCATCTCTTTTACTATCTTCATTTATAACATATACATTTTCATTATAATCATCCTCATTAAGAGTATAGCTACTTATAAATAGCTTTTTATCTTCTTCATCTAATAAAGACATTATATTATCATGATTCTCAATACTTATAATCTCAGGAACATAAGACTCTATTCCAGAACTTTGAATTCCAACATCTACAATCTTTGAAGTATAACTAGGAAGTTCTAACTCAGTACTAGCCTGAACAAACAATAATACTAATATTACTAGTATCTGAAATTTATACCTACCTATAGTTTTAAATATCTCTTTCATAAATTATCTCCTTACGTTTAAATATTACTTTTATTAAATTAAAAAGTCAACTTATTATATAAAATATTCATAATAATTTCATATAACAAATCAACTACAATTATTTTATTATTCTATTTAAAATATAATTCATTACATATATTTTCTCTTCAGGTATATATATATTATTACCATTCATTTTTAATAATCCTTCTCTTAATAAAGGTTTAATATTAAATATATCTTGTATATTTTCTTTATACTTATCAAAAAATTCTTTAACATCTATTCCATCTAATTTTCTCAATCCTAATATAACTTGATTCTCCATATCCTCTTTCTTAGAAATAACTAATTCATTAACTCTATAATTATCTTTTAAATAATTATTAAAACTTCTAGTATTTTCATATCTAAGTTCACTAATAAAACCATGACTTCCTAGTCCAAAACCATAGTATTCATCATTATTCCAATAATTAAGATTATGTTTACTCTCAAATCCTGGTTTAGCAAAATTACTAACTTCATAATGCTTATAACCTTTACTCTTAAGTTTCTTAACTATATATTTAAACATCTTAGAATCCTTATCTTCATCAATAGGTTTAATATTTTTTACTGAAAGAACAGTATTATTCTCTATAATAAGACTATAAGTACTAATATGATTAACATTTAATTTTAAAATTTCTTTTATATCACTTTTCAATACATTCAAAGTTTCTATAGGAAGTGCATATATCAAATCAACATTTATATTATCAAAATATTTTTTTAAAAGATTTATATTATTAAAAATATCTTTTTTATTATGTTTTCTATTCAAAAAAGCTAAATTATTTTTATTAAAACTTTCTACTCCAACACTTATTCTATTAACACCATTATTTTTTAATATAATAAGTTTTTCTTCAGTTATATCATTAACATTCATTTCAAAAGTAAATTCTAGATTATCTACCCTCTTAAATATTTTAACAATTTCCATAAGTTTATTTAAATTTTTAATATTTAAAGTACTTGGAGTTCCCCCTCCAATATATATAGTCTTAACTATATCGTTATCATAATACTTATTAATTTCCTTTTCTAAATGTAATAAATACTCTTCAGCCCATATATCATCATGTAAAAATTTACAAAAATCACAATAACTACATATACTTGAACAAAATGGTATATGTATATATACACTTCTCATACTATCACTTTCCTATGACAATTATATTATATATTCCACATTTTTACAATTTTTTTAAATATTTTTTATAATTTTATAATTTTATACTTGCATTATATAAAAAAATAAGTTAAAATTAAGGAGGTTTTATCACAAACGGGCTTGTAGCTCAGTTGGTCAGAGCGTGCGTCTGATAAGCGCAAGGTCGATGGTTCAAGTCCATCCAGGCCCACCAATGGCCGGTTGGTGAAATGGTTAACACACACGCCTTTCACGCGTGCATTCACGGGTTCAAATCCCGTACCGGTCACCAAATAGAATTCAACTAACAGAAATGTTAGTTTTTTTTATAGAATAATAATAAAACAAATGCCTAAGCATCTGTTTCTATTTCCCATACTACAGTATCATCAGTAATCATTTTAGCAACTTCTTTACCATCTATTTTATAAACCCCAATAACTCTCCACATAATACCACTATAATATAAATAGTTATTTGGATCATCATTACATTCATTTTTAACACAATAAACACAATTCATATTTTCAACATCTTCATCAGTACATCCTAAATCAGACTTAACAGTTTCAACTAAATCTTTATCAGTAGTATTACCTTGTTCACCTTCCCAAATAGCAATATATGTTTCATTAGTAATTTTTACAAGTATTTGTTTATTATTTAAACTAGAATCATCAACTGGATTTATAACACATCCTTTGCTAGTATTTTCACCAGTACATTTAGCAGTATTTTGTTCTACATCAGATTCAACATAGCCATTATTTACTAACTCATATATATAAACATAAGTATCACTAGTAATTCCTTTATCTTTGGCATATAACTCAGCAGCAACTAAAATTATATCTTTTTTACTTTCTAATAATCTTTCATTAGATCTTTTTCTAATACTAACAATACTTGGTATAGCAATAACAAGTATAACTCCAATAATAGCAATAACTACTAAAACCTCACTAATTGTAAAACCTTTTTTATTTCTCATTTACTAGCCTCCATATACTATCTTAATTATAATTAAATATTAAATAATTGTCAATATTACAAAGAAAGAATTACACAAGGTAACTCTCCATTATTTCAATTACTTTATCTCTTCCAACCTTAGTAATCTTTGAAAAATTTACTATATCATCTCCCATAGCAACATCAATAGTAGAACTAATCAACTTATCTTGTTTAGCTTTAGCACTTTTACTTACTTTATCATACTTAGTACATACTATAGTCACAGAAAGATTATAATACTTCAAAAAATCATACATCATTAAATCATTTTCAGTAGGTCTATGTCTATAATCAACTAAAAGAAACACATGCTTTAAATTAGGTCTATTCATTATATATTCTTCAATCATTAAACCAAATTTTTCTTGTTTCTTATTACTTACAGCAGCATAACCATATCCAGGTACATCCACTAAATAACAAATATTATCTATATTGTAAAAATTAAGTGTCTGAGTCTTACCAGGTTTACTACTAGTTCTAGCAAGATTTTTTCTATTAACTAATGTATTTATAAAACTACTTTTACCAACATTACTTCTTCCTAAAATTAAGAACTCAGGTAAATTATCAGTTGGATATTGACTAACTCTTACAGCAACATTAGTTAAATCCACGTTATCAAACTTCATTTTTACACTCCTTTTCTTTAATATATTCTTTACATAAATTATCTAAATCATTTATTAAAGAATTTAATTCATCCATAGTTTTAACCCTAGCCCCACTAGAAAACTTATGACCACCACCATTATAATTAGATGCAACTTCATTTATAACAGGACCTCTACTACGAATATTTACTTTAAAAATATCACTTTTTAAATCTTTAGTTACAAACATCCAAACTATAAACTCTTCTATATTATTAAAATCATTAACCATATTAGAAGCAGAAGAAGCATCAGCATTAAAACTATTAACTATATCATTTTCTATTATAATATATGCAAATTTATTTCTAGTAACTTTAATATTTGATGCAATATATCCCATTAACCTAACTTCACTCATAGGTCTTCTATATATAGAATCATAAATTTCTTGTAAATTAAGTTTATATTTTTTAATAAGATCAGCTACTTTATAAAGAACTTTATCATCGCTAGGATGAAATAAAAACCTATTTGAATCACTAACTATACCAATAATAATAGTTTTAGCAATATTTTCATTAATTTTAAATCTAGTATTATTAACAAGATCTAAAAGTATCTCACAAGTACTAGTTGCCTTCTCATCAATATATTCTAAATATCCCATTTTTTCTACAAATGGATGATGATCTATTTTAATAATATTTTTACATTTTTCTAAATTTATACCATCTACTCTAGACATATTAGGCAAATCTAGAGTAATTACTAAAGAGTTTTCATAATCATATTCATTAATCTTATCTAATTTACCTATATATTTAAATTTAGACACACTAGCTCCAACAGAAAATACTTTCTTACTAGGAAATGTAAGTTTAATAGTATCTCTTAAAGCTATCTCACTCGCAACAGCATCTGGATCAGGTCCAATATGTCTAGCAATATAGATTGTATCAAACCTCTTTATTTCATTATAAATTCTCTTTAATTTATCCTTATTCATATTTTAACTCTTTCTATATACATAGGTTATATGTA
The DNA here is from genome assembly GCA_945928335.1 of uncultured Bacillota bacterium. Taxonomy (GTDB): domain Bacteria; phylum Bacillota_I; class Bacilli_A; order RF39; family UBA660; genus CAKOLN01. Next base: position 3,626 of record CAMENK010000002.1, on the reverse strand, counting down.
TCTCTTGCTATCATTAATTCTTCATCAGTAGGAACAATATAAGCAGGAATACTAGAATCATCACTTGTAATTAAAGTTTCCTTACCTCTTACATTATTTCTTTCTTCATCAACTTTAACACCTAAAACACTTAGTCCATCTAACACTTCACGTCTAGTTGATATAGAGTTTTCACCAACTCCAGCAGTAAATATAATAGCATCACATCCACCTAGTTCAACATAATATTTAGCTATATAATCTATAATCCTTCTAACATACATCTTCTGCGCTAATTCACATCTATGATTACCTTTACTAATACCTTCTTCTATATCTCTAGAATCACTACTAATCCCACTTACACCTAGTAATCCACTTTGTTTATTAAGAATTGTATCCATTTCTTTAGAATTAACTTTTAACTTATCCATCATATAAGGCACTATAGTAGCGTCAATATCACCACAACGACTTCCCATAATTAAACCAGCATTTGGAGTTAATCCCATACTTGTATTTATACATTTTCCATCTTTAACAGCACTTATAGAAGCACCATTACCTATATGACAAGTAATAAGTTTAGTATTATTTCTACCCAATATCTCATTCATTCTAGCACTTACATACTTATGACTAGTTCCATGAGCTCCATATCTTCTAATTTTATATTCACTAGCCCATTCATATGGAAGAGCATATAAATATGTCTCTTCAGGCATAGTTTGATGAAAAGCAGTGTCAAAAACCACTGTTTGAACCGCATTAGGCATAACTTCTTGACTTGCTCTTATACCTACAATTGCAGCAGGATTATGTAAAGGAGCTAAAGCACTTAATTCATCTATTTTAGCAATAACATCTTCATCTACTACAACAGTTCTATCAAAATAACTTCCACCTTGAACTATCCTATGTCCTACACCTTTAATCTCATCTAAATTCTTAACAATTCCTAAATCCATTAACTCTTTCAAAAGAATAGTAAAAGCATCTTTATGAGTAGGTAAATCTACTTCTTTCTTAATTTTTTCACCATTAAACTTAATAGTATAAAAACTACTATCTATTCCTATTCTTTCAAACACACCACTTACTAGTGCATTTTCTTCAGGCATTTCATATAATTGAAATTTTAAACTACTTGAACCTGCATTAACACTTAAAATCTTCATACATCCTTCCTTCTTTCAAAGTAATTATAACAAATAATAATCAATATATCTAGTATTTTATATAATTAAAAATACACCAAAAGGCGTATTCACTTTCTATTTAATAGTATACTTACTAAACTTCTTTTCTAAATTTAACTCATTTTTAATTTTTATAATATATATGACTAAACCTACTATAAATATAATAGATAAAATTATTAAACTAACTAATATCCTTTTTTCCATCATTATCTCCTGGATTCTCAAATATATAATCTATATTATTTATACCCCTAGTCTTAAGTTTCTTAACTACATCAGGATAAAAATCATATCTAATAAAAGATCCATTCTCTTTTTTAAATACAAATATATCTTTTAACATAACCTCATTATTCTTAGACTTACATAATTCACTAATACTTGAAACCTTTATTCTACCATTACTAAGTCTTTCTACATTAACAACTAAATCTATATTATCTAAAATTAAATCATCTATATTATTTAAATTTGTTAAAGTTTTAATTCTCTTTAAAGCACTAATTCCATCTTTAGCTTTAATAGTACCTATAGAATTAACACCTATCATACCACTTTCAAAAAGATATGATATATTATTAGAATTATATTCATCAATAACTAATCTGTCAGGTCTTAAATCATATATAAGTTTATTTAAATTATTTGTATTTTCACTAAGTCTTATAACATTATCTTGTTTTATACTAAGTTCATCATTACTTTCAATAGTAATAATTCTCTCTTTATTATATATAAAACTACTTAATACATTAGTAAGTGTAGTTTTACCACTTTGCATAGATCCACTAATTAAAATATTTAACTTACCTAAAACACAAGACTCTAAAAATCTAGCCATATATGGAGTTAACATTCCAACACCAATTAAGTCATCCATATTTACATTACCTTTACTTACTTTCTTAATGACAAGTATAGGACCTTTAATACTTAATGGTGGTAAAATAGCTTTAACTATAGAACCATCATCTAATTTGGTATCAATAACTAATTCATCTTTAATAGTTACTAAACTTTTAATAGTTCTAATAACATGCTCTTCATTTATAAAAGTAATATTATCTTCCTTAATCATTTGACCATTTATTACTATATAAATTTCATCAGGACCATTAATCATAATCTCAGTAATATTCTTATCATTCATTAACTCTGTCAAAGGTCCAAAATCTTTTAACTCTTCACCAATTAAATTATACAAATTAGATTTATCTAAATCACTTAAATCATAATCTTTTATATACTCTTCATAAGAATCTTCTAAACTTAATTTATTTTCCATAATATACTTTATATAATCATTTTTAATCTTATCTGATAAAGAATTATTATCATAAACAACAGAACTATCTGAATTATCTTTTTCATCTTCTATTCCAAAAGCATCTAATAAACTAACCCTTCTTTTCATAACACTCCTCTAAATCCCTAATAACTAATTCTAATGTATTAACATCACTTTTACACTTTTTAGTCATTCCTTTAACAAGTATAGGGATTTTACATTCATATAAATAACTAGATATATCCTTAATAAACATATCCTTACTTATAGAATAATCTATATTTGCACCTATTATTTTCTTCATATCCATGATACCAAAATAAGGCACTTTAAAATCAATAGAAGCATTTAATAGCACTTTATAATTAAAAATATTACAATCATTAAAAATACTAATAATATTTCTAGTATTTTTAAGTGTAAATACATCATTATCTATAACAAATAAAATCTCATCTACTTTATCTAAAATAGTTAAATTAACATCATCCATCTTACTACAAGTATCTATTATTATAATATCATAAAAACTCTTAACTTTATCAAGTATTATACTAACATATTTAGAAGAAATACTTTGTCTAGGATCTTTAGGACAAGCCAAAACATCTATAAAATCACTATATTTATAAATATAATCACTAACATTATTAAATTTATTATACTTAACATCTTCAACTAAATTATACATAGTCTTATTTATATCCTCATTTATAATCATACCAATACAACCTGATTGTAAATCAAAATCTAATAACAAAACTTTCTTCTTATTTAACTCACAAACACCAGCTAAATTTAAAGAAAGCACAGTCTTTCCAACTCCACCTTTAAGACTATATATACAAATTGTTTTCCCCACTTCAGACATATTCTTTTTCCCTTCTAAATTATAATCCACATACAGGATCTATATTTTCACTAACATAAGAATCTCCACACTTTAAATATGCTTTAGCCTTATTATGATCAAAAACAACACATCCAGTACAAGAAACATCATTCAATTGAACTTCTTCTATATATTTTAAACTTTCTAATAAACTTAATGAAACATGCCCACTATAAGTATAATCACTTTCTCTATTTATTGTTCCAGGACATCTATTACTCCCCACTGGATTTTTACAATAATCCTCTAAATATAATAAACCTGC
>CAMENK010000001.1 GCA_945928335.1 uncultured Bacillota bacterium | reverse complement strand
AATATTAACATCACTAAACCTTTTATGCTCGTAACAAACAATAACTACGACATCATCTCTTTCGAAAATTCTATATTAAATATTACCACAAGAACACCATTTAAAATCATAGATGTTCGTTGTCGGTGATATTGCACTCGCTAGTAATAACAGATTCTCTGATCGTAAAAATAAGAATTGTGAAAAAACTGGAGTAAAACAAATAAGATTACATGACTTTAGACATTCCTGTGCATCTTTATTAATTTATAAAAGTGCTAGCATTAATATGGTTTCTAAATTCCTAGGACATTCTAAAATCGAAGAAACTCTTAATACTTATACGCATCTTTATTCAAACGCTTTAAGTGATATTACAAATTTAATTGACGAAATGAATGAAAGCTAGAATCTCTCCTAGCTTTTTTTCTTAATTATTTCTATTATCTTTATTTGTTTGTCCATAGCAACCCATAATCATCTTGCTTGGCTTCTGTTCCACAATCTTCACAAACCCACAAATCACTCGGATAAACTGCATTTCTCATATGTCCTCCACAATTAGGACATTCATTTTGATAAACATTTTCATCTTCGCTTAAAATATTATCATCAGTTACATTATTTTGTGCGCCACACTCTGTACATGTCCAACTTCCACTGGAAGTAGAAAATCCACTTTGTCTATTTAAATTAGCATCGCAACTATCACAAAACCAATCTATATAATCATATTTCTTACTCATAAACTCACTCCTTCATCCTTAATTTATTTATATCACATTCACTAAAAATATTGTTACAACAATTTGCATTATCATTATAATCGGAATTCCCCAAGTAAAATAGTCCACATTAGTTTTATGCCTAAATATATACATAGATAGTAACCCACCGATTGATCCACCTATAAAGCATAAGCCTAATAAAGTAACTATTTTATATCGCCATTGACCTGAAATGGCTTTCATTTTATCCAATGCAAATACTGTAAATGTTATAAAATTTATTATTCCTAAATATATTAATAGAATCTTATATTTTTCAAACAATTCCCAAATGGCAAAAGTTATCTTTTCTCCATGATTGCCTTTGAGCATTATAAACAATATTAATTGAATTATAAACATACATATTACAAACACTCTAGACATCATATTATCTTTGACGTTTTCTCTATCAAATAACAATATAGCAATTATAATACCTAATGAACCACCTAAAAATGATGTAATTGTTAATAAAGTATCTATTTGTCCATTTCGTGTAAATTTATATAACAACATATTTATACAATATAAAATAAAACCCATTACATTTATTATTCCAAGATATGTTTCCATAATAATAAATCACTCTTTAATACAATTATTAAATACAATTTAATAATTGTATTAATTCTTTTTAGAATTTACTCCCAATATAGCAGCACCTACTGCTAATGTAACACATACTACAGAAGTCCCATATTTAACTATATTTTCAAGCCATTTTTTATTTCTAACATCTATTTCAGAAATTTTATCTGCAACTTCAATCATTTGGTTATTATATTTTTCTTTTTCTTCTGGGGTTACTTCTCCATCTTCAAGTTCCATTCTAATTGTTTCTAAAACATATTTATACGCTTCAATTGCCTCTTTTTCTGTAATTTTGCTATTCGTTAAAGCGTTATTACACATATCTATTAAATTAGTAACCATAGATGTTGCCATTGTGGCATAACTTGGAAATTGTTCAATTATTTTAATAGCTAATTCCTTATCTAATTTTGGCATCAAAGAAACAAATTGCATTATTTTATCTTTTGTTATCGTTCTGAAATCAACTATTCCTAATTCTTTTTTTACTTCTTCTTCTGTTAATATATTCTTTTTCATAATACAACTCCTTTAATGATAGATTTCTCACTCATTTATAATTATACCATAAAAATTGCCGATTTTTTCATCGACTATAATCCCCCTGTAGGAGATTTTCCGTTCTCTTCTGGAGGATACCATAAATCGAAATCTACCCACTTCTACCTGAAGACTGCCTAAATGCTAATTTTTCCTTTATTTTACGGGCTTTTATTTAGTCAAAAATCAGTTTAGATACAAATTAGATACAATTTATTTTATTTTCTTCAAAATTCACTTGGCACCTAACACAACGCTCACAAAGCCTTATAATTAAATATTGATACCTTCATATTCTTTCAAAAAAACACTATCACTTTTTCTTAAATATCAATCGTTTACTAACGTTTCTATTTGAACAGTTCTTCAAAATTAATTATTAAAGGAGCAACATTTATCTATTAATCTCATTTATTATTAGTTCTCCATGCGTTTTTATTTTTATTGGAGTTAATATATTTGCTTTTTTTAACGCTTCTATTGATTGTGGTCTAACTTCTATTAATTTATCAAGTTCATCATTAGTGAAAACATAATATGCCGGAACTCCCATTTCATTTGATCTCTGTTTTCTAAATTCAATTAGTCTATCCCTCAATTCATCATTTCCAATAATATTACTGCAATATTTACTTTTATAAAACTCATAATAATCAATTACATCTTTGGAAGAATAATCCAGATAAGATTTAGCTAATTCTTCCATCGACTTCCTTGAATCTAAAACTTCATCATTTCCTCTGTGATTAAAATCATATTCGATTTGTCGTACCAATGCATCTGCTCTTAATATCTTATATTTCATATCTTTAGGTGCATAGTTAGTATTTAATATAGTATCCTGATTAGCAGCCACTACTAAAACTCTTCTATAATACTCAAAATTTTTAGATGCAAAAAATTTTTTAAAGTTACTGGTATTACTATCCCAAATTTTACGTATTACTTCTCTTTGCGCTTCTACTTGCCTTAGGGGAGAATACATTCCTTTTTTTATTTTTTTGCCATTAATAGTAATTTCTCTTATAAAATCTCCTTTATCAGTAACCGTTATATTTCCAACCAAATTCTTGCATTCTACATAATAAATATAAACTGGAGTAATAATAACATAATCAATCTGTGCCGTAAGATCTTCATATTTAACTTTAACATCTCTCAAAACATACATTCCAATATGTGCTTTCTTTAGTTGATAGGCTATCTCATTCTCACCGTCTAATCCTTTTTTTATAATAAATAATTCACTTATTAAATCATTGTTATTAGGATATTCATCATTTAATCTTTTTAATGCATCATATCTATCTTGCAAGTCACTATTTTCTTTGTAAAAAATTGTATCTTTAAATCTAAAGGCATCTATTGCCGAATCAATAACATTATCAATAATTCCCATATATATCACCAATTTAATTATACCACATTTTTTGCCTTAGACTACTTCCAGGGGGCAACAACATTTTATTTTTTTATTATTAAACCTAGATAAATAAAGGATCTCAAATTTTCTAATTACTTAAAAAATCCCCTAAATACCTTGGCAAAACTAATTTTTTATTTTTAATAACTTTGATATTAAGTTTTTCTAGGTTTTATAAGAGATTGCTAAATTTTGTTCTTAAAAATTTAGGTCAAAAAAAGTGTAGATAAAGTGTAGATAAAATTACATTTTGGGCTACTTCAATCTTTGCAAACCCTTGATTTTGTTGGGATAAACAAAAATGAGAGCCTTTCGGCTCTCTTCAGGGGGTTTTGGTTGAATACACTCTCACCTTAAAATCGTAAGAGCGAATTCGCATAACATTTATTTTATCTGCTATGCTAATTAAATGATATAAAATTTTTCCCCACTTGTCAATTATTTTAACAAAAGTTTTTTATAAATTTACATTATGATAAATATTACTTACATCATCTACTTCATTAAGCATATTTATTATCTTTTGAAAAGCAACTAAATCATCACCCTCTAATGTAACCATATCTTTAGCATACTTACCAATCTCATCTACTTCAAAAGATATTCCAGGATAAGCTTCTTCTAATGCTTTCTTCATATTAGACATATCTGTAGATGCAGCATATATTAGTAAAATATCTCCATCAGTTTCCATATCTTTAACATCAATATCAGCATTGAATAAAACATCCATAACTTCATCTTCAGTATGACCCTTTATTCCTAAAACACATAAATTATCATACATATATGATATTGCCCCTTGACTAGCAATCTTAGCTGCTGTCTTATTTGCTACAGTCTTAATACTCGCTACAGTTCTATTAACATTATCAGTTAAACACTTAATAATTAAATTACTTCCTCCAGGTCCAAATGCTTCATACTCACATACAGTATAATCTTCAGCAACTCCCTTATTAACTTTATCAATACTTCTTTGAATAACATCAGCAGGAACTTGTTCTTTCTTAGCTTTTTCTATAAGTCTTTTTAAAGAAGGATTACCATCAGGATTAGTTCCCCCATTCTTTGCTACTTGATAAATCTCCTTTGCATAAATTGAATATAATTTTGACTTAGCTGCAGCTGTCTTAGCCATAGATGCTGCTCTAACCTCATGAGCTCTACCCATAAATTTCACTTCCTTTTTCTAATCTAAACTTTTAATTTCGTTTACTATTTTATAATAATTTTCATAATTTTTAAAGGCATTTATAACATTTTCTTTTAAAAATTGTTCTGAATCAGACTTTGCTTGCATTAAAACCTTAAAGTCTCTCTTAATATCCGCGATTTTAAATGCCATATCTCCACTTTGTTTAACCCCAAACAAATCGCCTTCTTTTCTCATTTCAAAATCTTTCTCAGTGATATAAAACCCATCTGTGCTTTCTTCCATTACTTTAAGTCTTTTATTATTCTTACTACCAATTAAAACACAAGTAGAATCTAAACTATTTCTTCCAATTCTTCCTCTTAATTGATGAAGTGTAGCTAGACCAAATCTTTCAGCATTAAAAATAACAATCATAGTTGCATTCTGAACATCAACACCAACTTCTATTACAGTAGTACTAACAAGAATTTTACTCTTCCCTTCTTTGAAATCCTCCATAACTTTATCTTTATCTTGTTTATCTAATTTACCATGCAATAATCCAATCTTAACTTTGTTATTAAAAGCAGTTTCTAACTTATTCTTAATCTCTGTAACTGCATTAATTTCACTACTTTCACTTTCTTCTATAAGAGGCGTTACTACATATATTTGATGCCCTTTTTTAATTTCTTCTAGCATCATATATAAAACATCTTTTATTTCACTTTCAGGTTTTATTATAGTTTTAATCTCTTTTCTACCACTAGGTTTTGTCTTAATTAAAGAAATATCCATATCACCATAAATAGTTAAAGCATAAGTTCTAGGTATAGGAGTTGCTGACATATATAAAATATCAGGTAATTCTCCTTTATTCCTTAAAGAATTTCTTTGATTAACTCCAAACCTATGTTGTTCATCTGTAATTACAAGTCCTAAATTCTTAAACTTAACTTTTTCACTTATAATAGCGTGAGTTCCTATAATTAAATCTATTTCACCATTTTCTAATTTTTCATAAATTATATCTTTATCTTTCTTTTTAGTACTTCCAACTAATAATTCTATTCTCATATTAGTATTGGCCATCAATTTTCTAATATTATCATAATGTTGAATAGCAAGTATTTCTGTAGGAGCCATCAAAGCAGTTTGATATCCACTCAAAAAGCACATATAACTAGCAACTACACTAACAATAGTCTTGCCACTTCCAACATCCCCACATAAAAGTCTATTCATTCTACTAGTACTTTCTAAATCCTTTTCAATATCAACAATTGCTTTCTTTTGATCAGCAGTCAACTCAAAAGGCAAACTACTCAAAAAATCTTGAACTTCCCTTATATCAAATTTTTTAGGTACTTTATTACATTCTTTTGTTTTTGTAAACTTTAAATAATTTATCTTAAACATAAAAGTAAACAACTCTTCATAAATAAGCCTTAATTTTGCTTCTTTAATATCTCTAATATTTCTAGGTCTATGAATTTTATGTAAAGCATCTTTCTTCTTTACAAAATTATATTTTAAACTTAAGTATTCAGGAATATTGTCATTTACATCAACATTCATATTTAAAGCTGTATCAATATATTTAGTAAGTTGTTTATTAGTAAGTCCACTAGTCAAATGATATACACTTTCTATACTACCATCAACTACTCCATTTAATAATATATTAGTAGCGCTAATTGTATTCTTCTTTTCATTATATTTTCCAATAACAGTTGCTACCTTACCCGGAGTTAAATTATTTTTCATAAAAGCTCGATTAAATATACTCACATTTATCATCTTATTATTTGAATATAATCTAAAAGTTAAACTATTTAATTTAGCTTTAAAAAATCTAACTAAAGGAACACTATCTACTTTCCCAATAATTATGACTTCATCTCCATCTTTAACATCATTTATATTATTTACTTTATATTCAATATATCTATATGGATAATACTCAAGTAATTCTTCTACATTATTTATTCCAATAGTATTAAGTAAGACTTTACTTTTATCTCCTATTCCTTTAATTTTTTCTAGTTCCATTTAACTCACCATAAATATATAATATAATACAAAAAAATGTTTGTCAATAGAATAATTTTAATAGAAATTTTTTTTAAAAAAAAGGTTGACAAAACAACCCTTTTAGTTTAGTATATAGACTTACCAATTCACTTATAGGCGAATTGGTGCTAGTATCACACTAGCCAACCCCTTTTTATTCTTTTTTCCGGATTGCTCTCAGGGGGGCAATCCTTTTTATATTACAGAAAAGTTCTTTAGTAAAAATAATAAAAGTACAATTGTTTGTTAAAACTATTGACAATTTATCTTTAGACTTGTATAATTGATGTACTAGTGTAAGGAGATTAAAAAATGTTAGGAAATATTATAAAGTCATAAATAACAAGAAGATAACTAATATGGAATGCTAAGTACGGTAGTGACTATCGGATTTTAAGCCTGTGGAGAAGTATGGATACATATTCTATGAAGCAGGAAATCCATTACCGTGAGGTAATGGGAGCGAATTTTAATTTATTAAAATTTACTTTTGTTCTTGCTTTTGAGATATGTTTACATAGTATTCATATCTTTTTTTTGCATTTGCCATATGTTCTTCATATAACCTATTATAATCTTCCTTATTTAATTCTTGTAAATTCTTATATCTTAATTCCTTTTCAAAAACAGTTTCATATAGACTAAAGTTAGGTTCTTTAGAATCAATAGTTAACTTGTCAGATTCAGGATTATATCTCATTAAAATATTATATCCACTTTCTACTAACAATTTTTGTTCATCAATACTATTCTTAAGTCCACCTTTAATACCATGTGCAATACAAGTACTATACGCAATAATTACACTTGGTCCATTATGCTCATTTGCCTCTTTAAATGCTTTTATTGTTTGCATACCATTTGCACCAGCACTTACACTTGCAACATAACAATTAGGAATATTCATAGCGACTTGGAATAAATCTTTCTTAGGTTTTAATTTACCTAAACTAGAAAATTCTGCTACTGCCCCAATTCTAGTAGATTTAGATGTCTGCCCACCAGTATTAGAATATACCTCAGAATCTAAAACTAAAACTTTAACATTTTCATTACTTCTTAAAACATGATCAAGTCCACCAAATCCAATATCATAAGCCCATCCATCTCCACCGATTATCCAAACTTTTCTTGCTGGAATATAAGATAATAAGTTTCTTAGCTCTGAACTAATATTAGAATTTTCCAACTTATCTTTAACTTGATTAGTAATATCAACATCTTCCATATTGTCTATCCATAATTTAAATGTTTCTTTAACGTCTTCAGTAACATCATTTTTAGTTTCTATCATTAGTTCTTTAATTCTATTTCTTGCATTCTTATAACCAGTATAAAGGCCATACCCAAATTCAGCATTATCCTCAAATAAAGAACTTATCCAAGGAGTTTTATAAGGCGTACAAGGTAAACTAGCTCCATAAATAGAACTACATCCTGTCGCATTTGAAATAACTATCTCATCTTTAAATAAACTAGTTAAGGTTTTTAAATAAACAGTTTCTCCACAACCAGCACACGCTCCTGGAAACTCAAAATCAGATTTAACAAATCCTAATCCCTTAACACTAAACTTAGAAAAAGGTACATCATTAATAACATTCTCTTTTAAATAATCACATATCTCATCATTTTTAGAATCAGCATTACCCATAACTAAAGCTTTTTCCCCATCTTTACCAGGACATATTCTAGTACACAAAGTACACCCAGTACAGTTATCACTATTTATACTTAAATAAAATCCTTTATTCTCTTCACCGACACTCTTTATAGTATCACTCTTATCAATTGGACTTTTTTCAACATCCTCTAAAGAAAGTGAAAAAGGCTTTATAACTGAATGAGGACAAATAAATGAACACATATTACACTCAATACAATTTTCCTTACACCAATTTGGAACTAAATTAGATATCTTTCTCTTATCAGAAGCACTAGTACCACCTTCAAAAGTACCATCTTCATGTCCAATAAAATCACTAACTTTAAGCATATTACCACGTCTAACAAGCATCTTATCAAGTATAGTATCATTTATATCTTTAGAGTCTCCATTTATTATTAAAACATCACTATTTAACTCTCTAAGATAATCTATACTCTCATCAATAGCATTTAAATTAGCTTCAATGACATCTTTACCTTTATCATTATAAGTTTTCTTAACAATTTCTTTAAATCTTACTAAATCTCCACCACTTAACCCTAACATCTTAAGTACATAATAAGAAATAATATTATTTATCTTTCCATTCAAATTATACTTTCTAGCTAAATCATCTGCATTAGTAACAAATACTTTAATTTTCTTATCTTTAATAATACTTTTCATCTCATCAGGCATAACCTTATTTAACTCTTCATCAGACATAGACGTATTAAGTAAGAAAATACCATTCTTTTTTATACCTTCTAATAAATCATACTTAGTTAAATAAGAATCTTTTGAAACTACAATTAAATTAGGACTAGTCAAATAATAAGGAGCATTTATTTTATCTTTACTAATTCTTAAATGACTAATAGTAACTCCACCACTTTTTTTAGAATCATACTCAAAATAACCTTGTACAAATTCATTAGGTTTTTCCCCAATAACTTTTAAAATATTCTTACTGGCACTTACCATTCCATCTGAACCAAAACCAAACACTTTAATTTCTTTATAATTAGTCTTAAGTTCATAATCTTTAACTTCCAAACTAGTATTAGTAACATCATCAATAATTCCAACTGTAAAATGATCTTTCATCTTAAGTTTTTCCATATTATCAAATACACTCTTTATATCTTGAGGACTAGTATTTTTACTTGATAAACCATATCTTCCCCCGACTATTTCAATATTTTCACCCTTTAATGTAGTAACAACATCCAAATACAATGGTTCAGCCAAACTACCAGCTTCTTTAGTTCTATCTAAAACAGTAATTTTCTCTACACTCTTTGGTAAAACACTCAAAAAATACTTAGTACTCCATGGTCTATAAAGTCTAACAATAATAACACCTGTCTTATAACCATTATTATTTAAATCATCTACAACACTCTTAATAGTATCAGTTACACTACCCATAGCCACAATTATATTCTTAGCAGATTTATCACCATAGTAATTAAAAGGTTTATAATCTTCACCAGTAATTTCATTTATACTTTTCATATAATTATTAACTATATCGGGTAGTTCTTCATAATACTTATTTCTAACTTCAGTATTTTGAAAATAAACATCCTCTGTTTCACTACATCCTCTTGTAATACTTTTACCAATATTTAAACTATTTTGTCTAAAATTATTTAAAGCTTCCATATCTATTAAAGGCTTAATATCATCACTTTCTAAAGTATATATCTTATTAAGTTCATGACTTGTTCTAAAACCATCAAAAAAGTGTAAGAATGGTATCCTTCCCTTAATAGCTGATAAATGACTAACCAATGCTAAATTATAAGCATCTTGAACACTAGCACTCGAAAGAATAGCAAATCCCGTAGCGCGTGTACTATAGACATCTTGATGATCACCAAAAATAGATAAAGCATGAGTAGATAAACTCCTTGCCGCAACATGAATAACACCAGGTAATAATTCTCCTGCCATTTTATACATACTAGGAATCATCAAAAGAAGTCCTTGACTAGCAGTAAAAGTAGTTGTTAATCTTCCACTTTGTAAAGAACCATGCATCAAAGCACTAGCGCCTGCTTCACTTTGCATTTCAATAACACTTACTTTCTCATTAAAGATATTTTTCTTTCCAGAGCTAGACCATTTATCACACAAAGTTGCCATTGCACTAGAAGGAGTTATAGGATATATTCCACTAACTTCAGTAAAATTATAAGCAGCACTAGCGCATGCTTCATTTCCATCCATTACACTCGTTATTTTCATATCATCACCTATCATAATTATACACTTTTTAATTTAAAATAAAAAGACACAAATGTGCCTATTTTAATTGTTATCAATAAATTTTTCTATTAGTTTAATCATATTAGAAGTATTACTCCTATATTTTTTTATTTTGAATTCCTTTGCCCTTTCTAAAGCTATTTTCAATTCTTTAGGATTATATAAAGGAATTATAAAACCCATTTTATCAAATTGCTTAATAATTTGAATTTGGTGATCGTTTACAGCCTCTTTATATTTAGCAAGTCGAGGACATGCAATAACTACTTTATCGTTAGATATTCCATCAGTAATAGTACCAACCCCACCATGCGCAATTATAATACTAGCCTCACTAATAATCTTTTTAAAATCCTCCATAGGTAATAAATTAACCATCTTCATATTTTTAGATTTAAATTTAGTATTACCTGACTGAACTATAACTTCTTCCTTTATTGTCCCATCAATTATACATTTATCAACTTCTTTTAATAATCTATCAAAAGGTACATCTTGAGTACCAACCGTCACAAATATCAATATATCCAACCTCCAAACACAGCATTAGGATAATTTTCTAGCATACTTTCCCACTGAACTATAAACAAATCAGCAAATTTATAAACTAAACTTCCAGTAATAGTTTTAGTTTCACTATTTGCAAATGTTTCAATAAAAATTATTTTAGCCCCTAAAAGATGTCCAATTAAGCACATCGGTCCAGCAGTATGAGCACCAGTTGAAACAATAAAACTAGGTCTAATTTTTATAAAATAATATAAACTTTTAAAACTATTAAAAATAATTTTAAAAATATAAGAAAAAATATGTTTTCTAGTCCCGTACACTAAAAATCCAACTTTCTTTTTACCATACTTATTTTTTAAATTTTTATTAGAAGCAGTATTTTCAGTAATTAAAAAATAGTTATACTTGTTAAACATGCTCTTTAACATTAAAAGTTCATTTAAATGTCCTCCAGTACTAGATATAAACATTACTTTTTTGCGTGATAATTTATTTACATCATTTAATAATTTTAACCACTCTTGTTTTATTACATCTGAAGTATAATTTTCAATCTCCTTTTTAGACAAATCAGATAATTTCTTCAATTTACTTTTATTATTAAGTAAATCTAATACACAATTAGCAAAATCTTCTTTATTACGTTCTTTTATTAAAATACCCGCTCCATTTCTAAGAAGTACTCTTGGACCACATGCAGATTCAAAAGCAACTACAGGTACTCCTAGATTCATTGCTTCCAATATTACTAAGCCAAAACTTTCTACTTCACTAGTCATACAAAAAAGACTAGATTTTAATAACTCACTTTTTATTTCTTCTTGATTTAGATATCCAGTTAACTTTATGTTATTTTCAAGTTTCAATTCCTTTATTCTATTTTGAATATTTTCTTTTTCTTCTCCATCTCCTACTAAAGTCAAAGTAACTTTATTATCTTTTTTTATTATCAAAGACATTATATCAATTAAATCAATAAAGCCCTTCTCCTTAGAAAATCTACCAACCGATATAATATTTTTAGTACCTAAATTACTCTTCTCTTTAGATAAGTCATCAATAAAATTATTTATACATATAGCTTTTAATCCAATTTCTTGTTTATAAATATCTCTTATTTCACTATTTACTAAAACTAATCTATCAAAATTAGTAGTAGCCTTTATTAATTTAGTTTTATATTTTTTATCAGGGTAATTATGATCAGTAGCAATTAACTTAACTTTATTATTTTTAAGAATTTTATTTGCTAATTTAGTTTCATATGTTCTAGTAGTAATTAAATAGTCAGTTTCCAAATTTTTAATTGCCTTTTTAGTTCTTGCCCTTTTTAAATATAAAATTTTAATAGCTTTTATAATTTCCTTTAATAATTTTAAATATTTATGCCTTTTTACACATTTTCTTATTTCATCCCTATTAGGCCCACCATCAATTAAATATGTTATTTTTATATTTTTTCCTATATTAAATGAAGGTACTTCCTTAAGTTTATAAGTTATAATCATTTCTACTTCATAATCAGAACTAAGCATTTTACTCAAACTAGTTATATATTTTTCTATACCACCAACACCTAAATGTAAAGATAAAATTGTAATCTTTTTCATAATACTCCTTTTCTTTTATTATATCACGTAAATAAATATATATTAAAAAAAATAAAATTATTTTAAATTTTATTTTTAATAAAAATATTATAAACAATTTTTTTATAATAAACAATAAAGATTAATTTACTTTATCAAAAATCAAATCTTTCCATTTTTTATAAATATGTTCTAAATCAAATTCCTTAACCTTGTTAAGACTTTTATTTTGATAATATAACAAAGAATTTTTATCGTTTAATAAATCTATAATTGTTCTTGCCATCTTATCCTTGTTTCTATTATCTATAAGAATTCCTGTACTATCTTTTAATAAATATCTTGCACCAGACGCACTACTAAAAGAAATACAAGGTAATCCATAATGCATTGCCTCTAATATAACCAATCCAAATGCTTCAGTTATAGAAGTCATAACAAAAGTTGAAGCATTTAAATATTTATTCTCCAAATCTTTTCCACCTAAGAATCCAGTTACGATTATATTCTTGTCTAATTTTTTAGATTCAATATAACTTTTAAGATCACTAATTTGATATCCATCACCACAAATAGTTAAATAAATATCTTTATCTAAAGAATTAACAATCTCCATTACATCCACTAAATCAAAAAAACCTTTTTCAGGAGAAATTCTCCCTACGGCTAAAATATTTTTATTATTTAAACTAGATATATTATTACCTTCAATATAAACAGGATTTGGTATTAAAATATTCTTAGCATTTTTAATTTTATCTTTATAAAAATCATATAATTCTTGTGTACAATGAACTACATAATCAAAATTAGTTACGGATTTAATAAATTTTTTTATATACTTTCTATCATTATTATGATAATTATGTTCAGTAGCAATCTTAATGATATTACTATTCTTTAAATATTTATTAACTAAAGAATTATGAAATGTTCTAGTAGTAATAACATAATCTGAAGCCAAAGATTGTATAACTTTAATATTTGAAGTTTTTGCTAATCTTTTAATTTTACTCCTTCTTAAAATCTCTTTTAATATTTTTATAAATTTTTTATTTTTTAATAATTTCTTTATAGAAACATTTTCTAAATTATCAGTAATCAAATATTTAATCTTAATATTATTATCAAAATTAAAAGCCGGTATTTCTCTAAATTTATAAGTTGAAATTATTTCTATATCAAAATCCTTTTCAAACATTTTACATAAAAGAGAAATATATTTTTCAATACCGCCAAAATCTAAGTGCAACGCTAAAATAGTTATTTTTTGCATATATGCCTTTTAATTAAAATCATTGTACGTTTAAAACCATTTTCTTTCAAAGACCTTACAGTTTTACTTGCTAGTCTTAACGGTTTAGTG
This sequence comes from uncultured Bacillota bacterium, assembly GCA_945928335.1. Lineage (GTDB taxonomy): Bacteria > Bacillota_I > Bacilli_A > RF39 > UBA660 > CAKOLN01. The sequence continues at coordinate 18,993 of CAMENK010000001.1, read as the reverse complement.
ATTTTCCATGATCTGCTATTTAAAATACTTTGAAGTTCATAATCATCATTACTTAAATATAAATTAGTACGAGAAAAATTATATGCCAACAAACAAACTTCTTTTTTATATTTATTTATTCTAGAATCGTTTAAAGCGTGAATCAAAATATTTTTTAATCCAATATATTGCTTATCATTATTATAAGCCGCACTTTGTTCATCAACATAAACAATTGAAAGAGGTTTATTAATTCCAACAGCTTCATAATTTATTAAAATATCCATCCATAAACAATTATCTTCACCAATTCCTATTTTTTCTTCAAAAGAATATCCATGTTCATCAAATACACTCTTTTTTATCATTACAGTAGGTGTAGCAATTCTACAACAAGTAATAATTTCTCTTAATATATCTCCATCTTGTTCTCCAGAATTCATAATAGTTTCAGAATCTTCAGTATGTAAAATATAGGAAGTATGTGAAAAAACAGCCTGATTTCTTTCCAATTCTTCCAATTGAATTTCAATCTTATCCTTCATAAAAACATCATCAGCATCTAAAAAGGCAATATAATCTCCTGTAGCTTTAGATATTCCAAAATTTCTAGAAAAAGAAACACCAGAATTTTTCTTATTTTCTATATATTTAATTCTCTTATCAGTTAAAATTTCATTTATTGATTTCCTTTTATAATTAGTAGGATTATCATTTATTAGCAAAATTTCTAAATTTTTATGAGTTTGTTCAATAACCGAAGTTACTGCTCTTTTAATTATATCAATACTTTCATCATAAAAAGGAATAATTACACTAACTTTTTTATTAGAAACATCAATAGTTCTATCTAGACTATCAAATTTTTTCACAACTGATTTATAAGCTTCTTGATAAGGCGAAAATTTTAAAACACTAGCAACCTGTTTATAAAAAGAATATTCTGTTTTAAAATCTTTTAAAATGATATCCTTTGGCATATTAAATGTCATATTCTTCCAAAGTGTATTTCCTTCACTAACCATTTTAGTACTCGTATTAGTTGTTTGATTTCTGTGTTGACGAGATGATGCTAAAGACTGCTCTAGATGTACAAAATTATAACCTTTTGTCAACATTCTAAACCACATATCATAATCTTGAGTACATTTTAAATCTATATTAAACTCACCACAATCAATAAAAGCTTTTTTAGGTATTAACAATGTTATTCCATTTATAAGTCCCTTCATAAGAGGTAAAGAATTTTTATTTTCTAATTTTTCATGAGGTAAAATTATATTCCCAATATTATTTCCATTCTCATCTATCAAATCATAATCACTATAAATAATAGTATTATTATTTGCTATTTTTACTTCATCTTCTATTTTATTAGGATAATATAAATCATCGTGACTTAACCAAGATATATATTCTCCAGAAGCTTTTTTTATAGCTAAATTAAGTGCAGTAGATACCCCACCATTTTCCTTAGAAAAATATTTAATCTTTTTACCATATTTTAAACATATAGTTTCAGTTTTATCAAAACTACCATCATTTACAACGATAATTTCTTTATTATCATAAGTTTGATTTAAAGCACTATCAATTGCTTCTTTAACATAATCTTCTCCATTATAAACTGGAATAATAATTGATACCAATGGTTTATTTTTCATGTCAATCACCTACTTTAATACTTTTTCCAAACTGTTCTATTAATATAGCCAGTATAACTCATTATTATTCTTACCACTTTACTTGCTAAATGATCTACATCATAATCTTTAACAACATTCATTTTTACATTTTGATCAGTAACAACCTTAATAGAATCTATGATAGTATCTGAATCCACTCCACTCATAATTAAAGTCCCTTCATCCATTCCCTCAGGTCTTTCATGAGCTTGACGAACAGTTATTGCTGGAAAACCTAATAAAGAAGATTCTTCAGTAATAGTCCCACTATCACTAATAACACAAAATGCATTCATTTGAAGTTTATTATAATCATTAAAACCTAAAGGTTTCATATATTTAACTAAAGGATTAAATTCAAAACCAATTTCTTCTATTTTTTTTCTTGTTCTAGGATGAACACTAAATACTATCGGCATTTTATACACTTCAGCAACTTTATTTATTGATTCTAATAATTTATTAAAGTTGTCTAGATTATCAACATTTTCTTCTCTGTGAGTACTTAAAACAAAGTATTCATTTTTTTCTAATCCCAATCTATTAAGAACATCACTATTTTCAATTTTTTCTTTATTCATTTCAAAAACTTCTTTCATACTAGAACCTGTTTTAATAATAGTTTCTGGCTTAATACCTTCAGCTATTAAATACCTTCTAGCATGTTCAGTTAATGTCATATTTATATCACTTAAATGGTCTAGTATTTTTCTATTTATTTCTTCAGGAACTCTTTCATCAAAACATCTATTTCCAGCTTCCATATGAAAAACAGGTATTTTGTTTCTTTTAGCCGAAATAACTGCTAAACATGAATTAGTATCACCATAAAGCAAAACTGCATCAGGTTTATACTTTTTAAATAAATCATCAGAAATTTTAATTACATTCCCAATTGTTTCGGCAGGAGTATTACCAGCTGCATTCATATAAACATCCGGCTCACGCAATCCCAAATCTTCAAAAAACACTTGATTTAACTCATAATCATAATTCTGCCCAGTATGAACTAAAATATGATCAGTATATTTATCTAATTCTTTTATAACACAAGATAACTTTATTATTTCTGGTCTTGTACCAACTATTGTCATTACTCTCATAACTTATTTCTCCTAATCATACATATATAAATCTTTATTTTCCAAAATCCATTCTTTCATTTCTTTAATCATAACCTCATAACTTGGAACATTAAATTTAAAATCATTTCTAGTTATAATTAAACTTTTGTCTGAAATAACAGAAGAATCAGGAATAATATTTATATCTTTATTAAACACATCTTTAATAAGACTTAAAAGACTATATTTATCAATTTTTTCAGAATTAACTACATGATATAAACCAACTAAATCATTATTTATTGCAACCTCAATTTGTTTAGCTAATTCTAGAGTTGTAACGCCAGTCCAAATAACTTTATCATAACCCTTAATTTCACCAGTCTGATTCATAAACCAATGAAATAAACCAATTCCATTCGAGTTCATATCTGGCCCTATAATTGAAGTTCTAAGAGTTACATTTCTATCATTAACAACTTCTCCTAATGCTTTACTCTGACCATAAATAGAATAAGCATCTTTTACACTATTTTCATTATAATTTCCTTGCTTTCCACTAAATACACAATCAGTACTTATATGAACCAATTTATAATTATATGTTTTTGACAAATTATCTAAATAATGTGGAAAAAAACTATTTATTAAAATTGCCTTGGCAGGATTTGCTTCTGCGTCTTTATTTAATACACCTATACAATTTATTATAACATTAGGTTGAAATTCAGAAATTATGTTTTCAATTGCTTTATAATTATCTAAAACATCGAAATAAAAATTATCTTTTTCTTTTCTACTTGTACCAGCAACAATATAATCTTTACTTTCAAAATACTTAAATACAACATGTCCTAACATTCCTGTTTTTCCGATTACTAAAATTTTTTTCATATTACTCCTCTTTAAACAAATCTAATTTAAGCAACAATTTTTTCATTTCCTCTACATCCAATCTTCTAGTATTATGAGAATTATATTCTTCTATATCATCAAGCTTTTTATTTCCTACATTTTCATATTTTTGATAATTTAGATTTCTATTATCAGCAGGAATTTTATAATAATCTCCCAAATCAACTGCATTAACCATTTCTTCTTTAGTAACTAATACTTCATATAATTTTTCACCATGACGAGTACCTATAATATTTATTTTAGAGTCGCTTTTCTTTAATTCTTTTACAGCTTGTGCTAACGTTCCAATTGTGGCAGCAGGTGCTTTTTGAACAAACAAATCACCTTGCTCTCCATGTTCAAAAGCATAAATTACTAAATCAACAGCATCTTCTAAAGTCATCATAAATCTAGTCATATCAGGATTTGTTATAGTTAAAGATAATCCTTCATTTATTTGATCACAAAATAAAGGAATAACACTACCTCTAGAAGCCATTACATTACCATATCTAGTCCTACATATTACTGTTTGATTGTCTCTTAAATTTCTACCTTTTGCAATTGCAACTTTTTCCATAAGGGCTTTACTCATACCCATTGCATTTATAGGATAGGCTGCCTTATCAGTGCTTAATACTATTACTTTTTTTACATTATGATTTATTGCTGCCTCAAGAACATTATTTGTTCCCAAAATATTTGTTTCAACCGCCTCTATTGGAAAAAACTCACATGACGGAACTTGTTTTAATGCAGCTGCATGAAAAATATAATCTACTCCATCCATTGCATCCTCAACACTTCTATAGTTTCTAACATCTCCAATATAAAATTTAATTTTGTCATTCTTATACTTAATTCTCATATCTTCTTGCTTTTTTTCATCTCTAGAAAATATTCTTATTTCTTTGATATCCGTATCTAGAAATCTTTTTAATACTGCATTCCCAAAAGAACCAGTTCCTCCAGTTATTAATAATACCTTGTCTTTAAATATACTCATTTTTTATCTCCTCACTTCATTTGTTTATTATAATATTCATCACAAACAATATTAACATCACCAATCATTTGAACTTCACCATGTTCTAACCAAATAACTCTATTACACAAAGCCCTTATTTGATCTAAAGAATGTGAAACAAATAACACTGTAGTTCCACCCCTAATCATTTCCATCATCTTATTTTTACTTTTTTCTTGAAATTTAATATCTCCAACCGACAAAATTTCATCAACTATTAGTATTTCAGGATTTACAATAGTAGCTATAGAAAATGCAAGTTTTGCAATCATACCTGATGAAAAATTTTTAATAGGAACATCCAAAAATTCCTTTAATTCAGAAAATTCAACAATATCATTAAATTTTTCTTCCAAAAATTGTTTAGAATATCCTAGAACTGCACCATTTAAAAATATGTTTTCTCTAGCAGTAAGTTCCATGTCAAATCCAGCACCAAGTTCAATCATCGGAGATATTACACCATTAACTTCAACCTCTCCTTTAGTTGGCTTCATTACACCACTAACTATCTTTAATAAGGTACTCTTTCCAGCTCCATTACTACCAACAATGCCAATAACTTCACCCTTATTAACTTCAAAACTTACATTTTTAAGAGCAATAAAATCATTATTTACTTTCTGTTTTTTCTTAAACATATTTATAAATGTTTCTTTAAAAGAATTATTCTTTTCTATACCAAGATTAAACTTCATAGTAACATTTTTAACACTTATCATAAAACACCTCCTATATATAGTAAATAAATTTATCTTGATTTTTCTTAAATACAATACAACCTATTAAAAATGCAAAGACACCATAAAATATACATCCTAAGAAATTCCCAAATGAAGGTAATTGATTATATAATACTATAGTTCTTACAAAGTTTATAAATTGATATAATGGATTCAATTTAAATAAAGCTTGCAATTTAACAGGCAAAATACTCAAATCATAAAAAATAGGTGTAAAATAAGTCCATATAGTCATAATAATTCCATAAATATATAAAATATCTCTAAAAAATACAGCAATTGTAGATAAAATAAAACCAATACCAACAGTAAACAAAAACATACAAACAAACGCAATTGGAATTAACAAATAATAAATGTTAATAATACATCTTGTTTCAGGCGTTCCTGTAAAAACTATTATTATTAATAATGGTATTAAAGTTAATAGAAAATTTATTCCAACAAATAAACATTTAGATAAAGGGAAAATATATTTTGGAATATATACCTTATTGATAAGTGAAAAATTTGTTATAACAGAACTCATTGCAGTAGTAGAAGCTTCATTAAAATAGTTAAAAATAACTAATCCTATCATCAAATAAACCAAATAGTTTACGCCTTCAACTTTAAATTTAAACATATTTGAAAAAACCAACGCCATAACAGCCATCATTAAAACAGGATATAGTAAACTCCAAACCACTCCTAAAACACTTCTTTTATATTTTACTTTGAAATCCCTCATAATCATTTGACTCATGAGAAAAGAATATTTTTTAAAATTATTTATTATTGCTTTAATCATTTTAACTCCTTTGTAATATTATTATAACTTTTTTATTAGCTTTAATCAATTTTTAATGTAATTTTACTCAAAAATATATAAATTTTTAAAACAAATTAACATTTTTTATTCATAATTTAACATTTAATCTGCCTAATACTAATAATAAATATCAAAGCTACAAAAATGCTTATAGCCGGCGTTATAAATATATGTCCTTGAAATAGAGCTAATAAGAATATTAAAAGAATAGATATAAATATATTAAGATTATCAAAATTATTTTTATAATTTTTTAAAAACTTAGTAATCACAATAACTACCGGTATAAAAAATAAAATAAAACCTATAATTCCTTCTCTATAAAAAATATCAAAATAATCCATTTCAACCATCTTCAAATTTACATCATCAGTACCATAGTTTTCAATATAACCAATACCAAATAATTTTTCAATTAAAGGACTATTGTTATAATTTAATCTGCTACGTTCTTCCATAGATAACCTCTGGCTAAAAATAAAATGATCAAAAAATTTTTTACTTCCCACTTTAATATTATTTTTCTCTAAAAACTCATAATGAATCTCTAAGTTTTTATAAAAACTAGTTTTTGGAATCACAATTATACCTGTCAATGCTACTAATATAAAACTACTTATTATAATGATTATTCCTTTTTTATTCTTATTCTTAAATAATTTATAAGCAAAATACAATACATTAAAAATAATAATAATTAACAAAGCAAGCACTGGTGTTTTAGTACCCAAACTAAATAAACTATATAAAGTTACTATAATTAAAATACATTTAACCCAAATTGGAAATTTTTTTAAAGTATTAAAAATAGTTGGTAATAGTATGACCAAAATTGAACCAACAACATTAGCAGAGTAAAAGAATCCAGACATCCCAGTTTTACTATGAGAATAACTATTAAATCCAATTCCTAATATATTTGGTATAAATATAAACGACAAATAAATAAGCCACAAATTTCTTAAATGAATTTTACTTATACACTTATCCGAATATATAACTCCAAAAGTTATAAGTAAAAAAACAAAATAAAATGTAGAAATAGTATTTCTTAATTCATAAAATAAGACACTAACATCCTTATAAATTATCATAAGTAAAATGTGAATTAATAAATAAGTTATTAATAAAATCAAATATAAAATAACTTTTCTCTTATTATCATATTTAGCAAAAAACAAATAAACAATCATAAAAAACATAAACATAATTCTTATAAATGATGTAATATAATTACTTATTCCATTATACATAAGAAATGCAGCTAATATATCTAAAAAAGGCTGTAAATATAAAAATATTAAAACTACTTTATTTTTACTATCTTCAATTTTTTTCATCATAAAACATTCTCCATAACTTATCTATCTCTATAATGTCATTAGTATAAATCTGTGATCTTTTATCAAGAAATTCATTAAAAGTACAAACTTCTTTTGCTGGATTTCCACAAACAACAGTATTATTACTTACATCTTTAGTTACAACACTACCAGCTCCGATGATCACATTATTGCCAATTTTTACATCAGGAAGAATAATAGTATTAGAGCCTATAAAAACATTATCTCCAATACTTATAGGTCTTAAATAATATGAATAATATTTATTTCTTGATAATCCATTTAACATAGTATTAATAATATCATGATTGATAAAAGTTACATCACTAGCCACAACAACATTATTTCCAAAACTAATCATTTCAGGATCACTAGGTAATTTTCTAGGTTGAAAAAAGAAATTTTCTCCAACTTTATAAAATATATTCTTCTTTTTAATGTATTTAGTTCTTTTAACAGCATCAAATATAATATAAACTCTTAATCTTAATAATTGTTTTTTTACATAACTTTTCATACATATCTCCCAAATAATTATACCAAAATATAACCCAAATAAAAAGTTAAAAGAAAACTTTTAACTTAAATCATTTAAATATATATTTTCCCATAAAATAATTTATAATTGTTGTAGAAATACAAGAAATTGTTTTAGCGATTAAATTTGAACAATTTATATAAAGCAATAAGTATAAAATAGAAGAATCCACAAATAATCCTATTACTCTACTGCTTAAAAATAGACAAAAGCTTCTAATTTTATTTTTCTTACTAATAAACATAGTCTTAAAAACATATTTACTATTAGCATAAAAAGACAATGACACCGAAACTAAAAAGGCAATTGCATTAGAAAGCAGTGGATAAATATGTAGATACTTAGCAAGTACATAATATAAAATAATTTCTAAAATACTTATTAAGCTTCCAAATATACAATATTTAATAAATCTATTATTACTTTTTCTAATTAAGAAGTTCATCATTATAAAACCTTGAATAATAACTCATTTGAGTTACAAATTCTACAAATGTATATTTTTCAGCTAAAGTTTTTTTATTTGAAAATAAGTTAACACCTAATCCTAATTGATTTTCTTCTATTTCTACTCCTAAACTTGCTAATATGGTTGGATACATATCTAAATTAGTAAATAATCTATTTTTATCATTCTCTGGTTCAACTTTTGAATTTATAATAACATTATAAATAGAGCGATTATCCACTTCAACTAAACTGCTCATAGATAAATGGTCTCCTGTTAAAACTATAGTTGTATTCTCATAAAAATCCTGTTCCTTTAGCCAATTTATAAAACTATTTATAGTAATATCAGCACAATAAATAGAATTAAAATATTTATCTTCAGAAACACTTTTACAATCTTTATATGATGTTCCTTCAGGAGCATGAGTATCAATCGTCATTAAAGAAAAATAGAAAGGTTTATCTTGATTTGATAAATTTACTAGTTCCTTTTTAGATAATTCAAATAAATCTCTATCAGAAATACCCCATGAAGTCAATTTTATATCTTTTAATAAATTATTTTCCTTTGCATATTTTAAATCAAATATTTTATAATTACCATGCGCTAATAAATAATTTTCCATTCCACCAAAAGATGCATCTGAACCTAACATAAATTCCATATTATATCCATTTTCCTGCATAACATTACCTAAAGCATTAATATTAGGAAATACGAAAATTTGATCATTAGCATTTCTAAATGAAGTTTTTATAGGCAATCCAGATGTAGTAGCAACTAATCCAGCTGTTGTCCAAGATAAACTAGATATAGAATTAGCACCACCAAGTAATTCAGAGTTAGAAAAGTTTATATTCTCCTGAGCAAGCTTAGTCAGATTAGGAATATAATTAAAATCGTAAGATCCTCCATTTTCTTTAGAACTAAATGTCATTTCCATTGATTCTAAATATATAACTATTAAATTATTCTTATCTTCTGGAAAACTAATATTATCTAAATCAGTTGCAACATAATTTTTTTCTACAAACTCAGTTGAAGTTTTATTTACAGAAACATATTCTTTTATAGAAAATCTTCTTTCTACATATAATGAGGTAAAACCACACATAATTATACCAAATAGAATTATAATTAAATATATCTTATTGAACTTTTCATTTCTTTTAGTAATCTTCAAAAGAATAAAATATATAATAGTAAATAATATAACAGGTAATAAAGCATATAAACAATAACTTAAAATAATCTTCATATCAGTACCATTTAATGAATTAGTCATTGTAAATAATATCTCATCAATATCAGGATTACCAAAAGTTTTATTAGCCCATAAAACTGATAATAAAATTAACAAAGGTAATGCTACACATAAATAACCCAATACTTTTCTTAGTTTATAACTTTTTTCCTTAACAACCTTTTTTTCTTTAGAAATAACTTTTTTATTATAATGATTATTAAAAAATAAAACAGTAAAGAAATATTTTATAAATTTTCCTAAATTCTTAAATAACTTAGGCTCTTTAATCATTCTATAAAGCCATTCTAATTTTAAATCTCTAACAATTAAAGGTGCGCGTTTAGTATTCTTACTTATAACATCAAAAGTTCCACCAACTGGCATAATTATTTTGATTTTCTTTAATTTACTTTTATTCTTAATAATAAAGTTTTCTTGTTTAGGACTACCTAAAGCAACAAATAAAATATCAGGTTTCTTCTTTAATATATCTTCTAAAACTTCTTTTTCTTTAGTATAACCATTCTTATATCCAACTATTTTAATACCCTTATATTTTGACTCTAATCCAACTTTAGTATTATAAACAGAATTTTGTTTAGCTCCATATAAATATATTTTATATTTATGTTTTACTGATTCCTTACATATACTTTCAAATAATTCAACCCCAGGTATAGTATTAGCTAAACATCCACTAGTTAATTTTGAAGTTAAAATAATACCATTACCATCTGGAATATTTAAATCTTGTTTATTAAACTCTTTAACAGCTTTCTTATTTTTATAAAAATTCATAATAATAAGCGGATTTATATTATATAAAATAACTTGTTCATCAGATTTAAATGTTTCTTTTAAAATCTCTTTCTCATTTTTTGTAGAAGTCTTAAATCCTAAAATATATTCATATTCAGTTTTTTCTTTCTTATTTAATATAGATAAATAATAACCTAAAATAAATGAATATGGAATAATACAACTAATGGAATTCAAAACATTTCCAGTACAATAAGCAGCAATTAAAAAATAACTAAGTATAAATAAGAACATACAATTTACATAATTAAAATGCTTTTCTAAGTTAAATAAAGATTTAAAATAAGAATATAATAACAATAATATATAAACACCAAGTATAATAATACACCCTAGTATACCAATAGAATAATACTGAGCAACAAAATCTCTCTCAATATTAAATACATTCATCATTCTATTATAACCTATACCAAATAAATTATCATACTTATTATTATTTAATGATTTAATCCTTTCTATAATAGATTTTTCTAAAAATCTAACATTACTAACTTTAGATAAATCATATTTAATATATTCTTCATAAAATTCTCTATCTTGTTCCAAAGGATAATATTCATTATAAAATTTAGGATCTATATTATAATCTTTTAATATATCTTTAAACTCCTCATCAGTTAATTCAATATTATCTTCTAAATCAATATCTTCCGTCTTTTTTTCACTTTCCTTATATTTATTAGAATAAAATTCATTTCTACTAATAAGAGGACATTTAAAATATAAAACTAAGGAAATCAACAATAATATAATATGTGTTAAAACAAAACTTTTCTTAATACTTCTATCCCTAATACCAGTTAAAATATATACTATCAAAGAAACACCTAATATAATAAATACTGAATAAGTAGATATCCTAGTTCCTAACATAAACAAAGCAATAATAGTTAAAAATAAAGTAGTAGTATTTATAATCTTTTGTTTTTCTTTCATACTTATTAACATAATAGACATATCTAAAATAAGTATTGCAGATATTTGATTAGTTAAATGAAAATATCCTTTAGAAGATGCCTCTAAAAAGTTAATATCTTTAGTAAACCAATCAAATATATTATAAGAAATACTATTAAAATCATATGATGTATAACCTATTTTAAAAATATTACAAATAATAATATTTAAAACTATTAATAATGTAGAAATTTCTATAGCTTTATAAAATTTCTCTTTAGAAATAGATAATTTATATATAGAATAAATAATCAATATATGCATACTCATCTTAAGAAAATACAATAATTCTTCATATATATTATAAGTAATATTAAATCCTATATTAAACTCACTAGTGCTAAATAAATGTAAAATTATATATATAAATAATAAAACAAAATAACTAAGTAAAATTCTCCTATCTTTTTTATTACCAAACTTAAAATTAATAATCAAAAATATTATAGAAATAAAAAATACTCTTATTATAGTAGAAACAGGATTATAAAAAATATGTAAATCCAATAAAATAGATAATATATATAATATTAAAGATAAATTAACTAAATTTTCTTTTGTAAACAACTTTTTCATACTTACTCCTCAGATGAAAATAAAAGAAATAAATTTCTTTTACCATATTTTTATTAAAGTAATAGCTATTACAAGTAATCCCATAATTGATAATACAACTTTTTCTCTAGTAGATAATTTTTTTAACCTAAAAGGACTTATATATAAAATTCCTGTTACCAATAATGTAATTGGAAATATAATCTCTCTATATTCTTTACCTATTATAAATGTAATAAAGTATACCAAAGGTATTATAATAGCGCTACAAGTAATAGGAAGTCCTATAAATTGCTTTCCATCACTTCTTCTAGTAGTTGAAAGCATATTAAAATATGCAAGTCTAATAACCCCAGTTAAGCAGAAAAAGATGCTAACAAGTAATGTATAAATATTATGAACACTTAAATTTCTAACAATCATCATAGGAAGTACTCCAAATGCAATCGCATCACTTAAAGAATCTAATTCTACTCCATAAACTTCATAATCTTTTAAACTCTTAAATCTTCTAGCAACAACACCATCAAAAGCATCACAAATTGCAGAAAATATTAAGCAAAATACTGCATACATAGTTTTCCCTTCAGATGCTAAAATTATTCCAAAAATAGCTGATGCAGTACCAGTCATAGTGACCCAATCACACTTTCTATATATTCCAATAGGTTTTAACTTCTTCATAAAAATTTTCACTTCTTTCTTTTTTCGATAAAATATTATATCACAAATAATACAATTACTGCAACATTTTCAAATTTAAACAAATATTGAATACACATCAGTATATAATTTCACTAAGAATTTATTTTTTAAAATAACCTTTTTAATAAAACCACACCTTTTTATATAATTACTCTTCTTATAATTATTTACTTTACTTAATCTTAAATAAGCCTCATCTATAAACTTATTTCTTAAATTTTTATCTTTTAAATATCTAGTTTTAAGTGAATAAGTAGACAAAATCTCAATTTTTAATTCTAAATAACTATCAAAATTAGTTAAATTATCACATAAATCAATAACTTTAAAAATATCAAAAATTCTATCATCTACAGTAGTTTGCTCACTATTTGAATGTATAACATAATTATAAAGTGCCTTATTAACTTTAGATATTTTATTACATTTAAGTAAATAAGATAATACAAAATAAATATCTTCATACTTTAAATTAGGAAATAAAATATTATTATTTTTTATTATATTTGATTTATACAATTTACATACAGGACCTAATCTAAATTTATTTAGATTATCTTTAATTTCAACCTCTGGAATTGGCACTACTGGATAATCATTATTATATATAACAATATCAGTATTCTCTCTAATCTCACATAAATCACATATACTTAAATCACTTTTTTCTCTAATAATATTATTATAAAGTTCTTCAAAATAAGTAAATTCTAGATAATCATCACTATCAACAAATGTAATATACTCACCAGTAGAAAACTTAATACCAGTATTCCTAGCTAAGCTTAAATTTGCTTCTTCTTGTATTAAAATTTTTATTCTATTTTTATACTTATCCAAAATAGCTAAACTATTATCTGTGCAACCATTCACAACACACAAAATCTCAAGTTTAACATAACTCTGATTTAAAACACTTTTAATACACTTTTCAAGATATTTCTCACTATTATGTATAGGAATAATTACACTTATAAAATCTTTCATAATAACTCGCTTTCTATAATTAACTTAATTATAACACAAGTCATATAAAAAGACTTATTCAGAAATAAAATTTTACAAAAAAAGTTATGATTTTGTTCATAACATTATTTTTCTATTAAAAACTTTAACATATCTTCTTTACTCTTTTTACCAATTATAATATCACTTATCAAATCAACAATAGGCATCTTAACACGCTCACGTTTAATAAGTTCCTTTATAGATCTTAAAGTATATAAGCCTTCAACTGTAGTATTTTTAGAATAGTTAGTAGCTTCTTCCAATCTATCTTCTCCAATCAACTTTCCATAAGTAAAATTTCTACTATTAGAACTAGTACAAGTCATAAGAATATCACCAAAACCACTAAATGATAAAATAGTTTTTTTATTGCCACCTAAAGCATCAATAAGTTCTTTTATATCATTTAAACTTTCAGTTAAAAACAAAGCTTTAGTTGAATCAGTAACATCCATACCTTCAAGCATACCTGAAGCAATAGCCATAACATTTTTAATTGCCCCACATATTTGTACACCAATAACATCTTGAGTATCTCTTAATTTAGTAGTATCACTTTCCATTACTTTCTTTATAAAATTCTTAGTTCTCACATTAGTAGTTGCAAGACTTAACCCAATTGGTACTCCTAAAACTATATCTTTAGCAAATGTAGGTCCAGAAATAACAGCAATCTTATTACTAGTAATATATCTTTCTAAAACATCAGTTAAAAAATCACATGTATCATTTTCTATGCCTTTAGTTGCAAGTAAAATATGCATATCTTTAGTAACTAAATTACCAATCATAGAAGCCACACTATCAACTGCAAAAGCAGGAACAGCAATAACAACTAGATTACTATTCTTAATCGCACGTTTAATACTAGAAGTTATTTTAATTTCATTAGGAATTTTATAACCTAAAAGTTTATCACTTTCACGCTTATCGTTAAGTAAAATTTCTTCATCATTACTAAAAGTCCACATTACAACATTTTGTTTATTCTTATTAAAAATACTTGCAAGTGCTAAACCATAAGCACCACAACCCAAAATACATATTTTCATTTTTTCTCCTTATTATCAAAAATAACATTAGTTTTAAAAACCAAAAACAAAATTAAAAATGCAAGTAATATATAGAAAATAATCATTTCTTTTCTATAACCAATACTATATAAAATAGTAATAACACTAAATATAATTTCAATAATATATATAACAATAATAGTCTTTCTAGTACTTAATTTTTTTAATAATTGATGATGAATATGTTCCTTATCTGCTTCCCCAATAGGTCTCTTATGTATAGTTCTTCTAATAATAGCAAATAAAGTATCAGTTATAGGAAGTATTAAAAGTACCATAGGAATAATTAAACTAGTTAAAGTAACAGTCTTAAATCCGAGTAACATAATAACACTAATCATTAGTCCTAAAAATGTACTTCCCGTATCACCCATAAATATTTTTGCTGGTGGAAAATTATGAACCAAAAATCCTAAAGTAGAACCAAACATAATAAAAGATAAAATAATATCTAGACCACCCAAATTATTTAAAATTAAGGCAATAATACCAATAGTTAAAAAATATATAGAACTAATCCCAGCACATAAACCATCTAAACCATCGATTAAATTTATTGCATTTATAATAGACACAATAACTATAATTGTTATAGGATAAGACCATTTACCAAAATTAACATAGTATCCAAATAAATCAAAATGTGTTAATCTTAATCCTCCATAAAACACAACAACAGCAGCAACTAATATATGAATTATAATTTTATATCTAGCAGGTATTGGTTTAATATCATCAAAAATGCCTAATAATAATATCAAAAAAGAGGCAATTAAAATAGACAACATCAAAGTACTCTCTTTACCAAATAAAATATAACCTAATAAAAAAGTTAAGAATATTCCTATACCGCCTAATAAAGGAGTAGGTTTCTTATGAGCACTTCTTTTATTAGGATAATCCATAATACCAGTATGTAAAGCAATTAACTTACTTAATTGTACAAATATAACTGAACTAATAAATGTAACTAATACTATTAAAAATACATTATGACCACCTACATTAAAATTCATAATACACTTCCTTCTAAAATTAATTATACTAGATAATTTAAAATATTAAAAGAATTATTATATTCATTTTTATTTATTATTCACTTTAAAATAACTATTATACAATTAATAAAAGACCTTCAATAATTAAAGGCCTTTTTTAATCCAATCTTTCCCATCAACAATCCTAGAAACCATCATACTACTTGAAGTATCACCAACAACATTCAGAACTGTAGCCGGTGCATCAATTATAGTAGCAATTATAGTAAGTATCGGAAGTGCATATAAAGGAAATCCCATAAGTGTTAATATCAACATTTCCGAAATAGTTCCACCTCCGATAGGAATACCTGTAACTAAAAGAGTAACTAATAAACTTACTAAAAGAACTTTTCCAATACTATGTGGAGTATTAAATAAATATACTAAAAACATTATTTTAAAAACACTACCTACAATAGAGCCATCTTTATGGAAAGAAGAACCAAGTGGTACTATAGTATTAGCAATATCATCACTAACACCAATTTCTTTACTAGTTTTAACATTTATAGGAATACTAGCAGCCGAACTACATGTAGAAAGTGCAGACAATGTAACTGGAATAATATTTTTCCAATATCTAATAAATCCAATTTTTCCACCAGCTACAAAAGCGTAAATAGAATAAACTATAAAGTATAAAATTAAAGAACTTATAACATAAACTCCAAAAGTTTTTAAATACCCCACTGCTACACTAGATCCAAAAGTTCCTATAAAAGCAGCAAAATAACATCCCAATCCTATAGGAGCATAATACATAATTGTTTTAATTATTTGACCAAGTACATTATTAGTGCTTTCTAAAAAATCTAAAAACTTACTTCCTTTTTCCTTAGAAAGAATAATTGATACTCCAGTAATAATTGAAAATACTATTAAAGCTATAATATTATTCTTACTTAATAAATTTACAAAATCATTAGTAGTAATAGTATTAACAGTTCTATCCAATAAATTAACATTTTCCTCTTCTATTTTTTCATTAACATTTAATTCCTCTATAATCTTATTAGATTCTTCAACTTCAACTAAACTTACTCTAGTACTTAAAATTCCAATAAAAACACTTATTAAAGAAGTAATAATAAATACACCTATAATACTTAATAAAATTTTTCCAACTCTTTTAGGAGATTTCATTTTACCAATACTGGTAGAAATAGTTAAAAAAATAAGTGGTACTATAATAATCATAAGCATATTTAAAAACAAATCCCCAAAAGGTTTAAGAACACTTGCTTTATCTTTAAAAATAATACCAATAACAGTTCCAATAATAATAGCTATAAGTAAAATAAAAGAATTAAAATAATTTTTAAAAACCTTCTTCATTTTCCCCCTTTCAATTTAATTATATTTCTTTACATAAAAAAAATACTTTCTATACTAAAATAACAATTCATATATAATATATTGTATAATTATATTGGTGGTAAAATGAAAAACTATATAAAAACTAATAAAAGTTATATAAAATCAATATTATTAGTATTATTTGCCCAGGCATTTATATATTTTATAATAAATTTGTTAATTCCAAATCATCACTATTTACACACAAATTTTAATATACCTTTAATAAAACAATTTATATACATATACCATAGTTGGTATCCATTAGTAATAATAACATCTTATTTTATATTTAAAGATGATAAAGAATTATACAAAAAACTAATATTTACATTCATAATAAGTTTTATAATTGCTCAATTAACATTTATATTTTATCCAAGTGCTGTAATAAGACCAGAAATTGAAGTAAAAACGTTTACAGATTATATTATATACTTAACATATAAATTCGATAATCCTACTAATTGTTTACCTTCAGTTCATGCTTTAGTATGTTATATAATGATTTATTATTTAAATAAAAGTAATATAAAAATTTTACCAAAAGTATTATTAACAACATATTTTATTCTAATTATATTATCAACATTATTTACAAAACAGCACTTACCAATTGACTTATTATTAGCCCTACTATATGCAGTAATAGCCATTATTTTAGTAAAAATATTTTATTCAAAACTAAAAGAAACATTAAAAAAATTATTCTAATGTTTCTTTTTTATACCTATTCTTTCTCCAATATTAACTTTAGTTTCTATATCTTCATTACTATTTATAAGAATATCTTTATCAATATCAATAACATCTCTTTTTACCAATAACACAATTGTAGAACCACCAAATTCAAACATACCTTTTTCTTCACCTTTACTAAAAATATACTCTTCATGCTTATTGCTTATTTTACCAACTAATAAAGCTCCAACTTCTATTTGAATGATATCTCCAAAATTTTCAGTTTTTAATATTGAATACTCACGAGAATTTCTCTTATAAATATTAAAATGCTTTAAAACAATAGGTCTTACTGTATTTAATATTCCAGGTATAAATACATTCTTTCCTTTAGTACCATCATCAACATAAATATATCTATGATAATCAGTAGCCTCTAATCTAAAAATTAAAATATATCCACCATTATATTCCTTATATACTGGATTACCATCTAATAATTCTTTAATAGTATAATAACTACCCTTTATATTATATACACCTTTATCACTTATCTCAAAACAACTTAATTTAGAACTACAAGGACTAATAAATACTTTTTTATCTTTAGAAAATTCAATATTTTTAATCTTTCTAGTAAAAAAATCATTAAAAGATCTATAATTTTTATCTTCATATAAATCCATATCAATATTATTTTTCTTAATAAAAGAATTAATTTTAAATTTAGACAATCTCGAATCTAAAAAACAACCAACTAACTTGGAAAAAATTGGTAAGGAAAAAATTCTTACAAATAATCTTCCAATAACTGTACCATAAAAAAATCTAACAGTATTAGATTCTTTTATTTCATATTCATTATTTAATCTATCTTTAACTCTATACTTCATATTTAATCCTATTCTTCTTCCAATGTACTAAATAATTTAACTATATTCTTTTTAGGAAGTAGCATACTAATCTCTTTATTTATATTAAATTCAAAAGTTTTAGTATTATGCTCATATTC